>CAKTGW010000371.1 GCA_934561725.1 uncultured Oscillospiraceae bacterium | reverse complement strand
GTTATAGCCAAAGCCGTCGTTGCCCATGGGGACGAACGCGATGGTGCCGGGGCACTCCCCCCGGGCGGTGAGCACATCCCCGTTGGGGAAGCAGCAGGTGATGACGGACACAAATTTTGCCGTCCGGGGCATCTGTCCCCGCATGTTTTCCAGCAGCAGCTGGTAGCGCTCCTCGTCCGTCAGCCCGGGACCGCCGTATCGGGCGGAATACACTCCGGGCGCACCGTTCAGCGCATCTACACACAGGCCGGAGTCGTCGGCGATGGCGGGCATACCGCTGGCCTCCATCACCGCCTTCGCCTTCAGCAGGGAGTTTTCCTCGAAGGTGGTGCCTGTCTCCTCCACCTCTACGTCTACGCCCGCCTCGGCCTCGGAGCACACCTCCACTCCCATCTTGGACAGAAGCAGGTTCATCTCCTCCAGCTTTTTCTTATTCTTGCTGGCCAATACCAATTTCATACCGTTATCTCCTATTTTTCGTTCTTTCCGCCCGCTCAGCCTTCCAGCACCGAACGCTGGATGCTTTGCAGCTGTTTGATCCCCTTGGCACACAGGTCCACCAGCTGCCGCTGCTCCTCTACGGTGAAGGGGCGGCCCTCGCCGGTGCCCTGGATCTCGATCAAGCGGCCCTGGTCGTCCATAACGCAGTTCAGATCTACCATAGCCGAGGAGTCCTCCTCATAGCACAAGTCCAGCATGGGCTGGTTTTCCACAATTCCCGCAGAAACGGCAGCTACATAGCCGCTGACAGGGATCTCACAGATCAGCCCCTCCTCCTTCATCTTGCGGAAGGCCAGCATCATGGCCACAAAACCGCCGGTGATGGAGGCGGTGCGGGTTCCGCCGTCCCCCTGGAGCACGTCGCAGTCCACCGTGATATTCCACGGGCCCAGCTTCTTCATATCCACCACCGCCCGCAGGGAGCGGCCCACCAGGCGCTGAATTTCGGCGCTGCGGGGACTGAGCTTCAGCTTGGAGATGTCCCGGCGGCTGCGCTCCCGGTTGGCCCGGGGCAGCATGGAGTACTCGGCGGTCACCCACCCCTCCCCTTCGGGGACGTGGCGGGGGGGCTTGTCCTCCACGCTGGCAGTACACAATACATGGGTATTGCCGCAGCGGATCAGGCAGGAGCCCTCCGCAAACTTGTTGATATCAGGGATGATCTCGATCGGGCGCAGTTGGTCAAAGGTGCGGCCGTCAATTCTGTTCATATCGTTTCACCTTTCTTTCCCAGTGTCTCCCAGCTTTGTTTTCTGGGTCTGTTTCTAAATCAAGCCCTCTTTGCCGGCTCCCCCGTGGGGAATATACGTCTGTCTGATCCGGTCAGGGCAGGAAAAACTCAAATAATGGCCTCGGCATACTCCATGGGGTCGAAGGGCTTCAGATCGTCCACCCCTTCGCCCACACCGGCATACTTAACCGGCACGCCCAGCTCCTTGGTGATGGCGATGGCAATGCCCCCCTTAGCGGTGCCGTCCAGCTTGGTCAGCACGATGCCGG
>CAKTGW010000370.1 GCA_934561725.1 uncultured Oscillospiraceae bacterium | reverse complement strand
ATCGTCTATTACGGCTTTCCTCCCTATCTGTTGGGAGACGGGCAGCATGCTTCCATGAAGGAATTTATCCGACAGATGATCTGCCCGCCCATCGTAGCCATTTTTATCGGCCTGTTTCTGTATCTGCTTCAGCTCAAGCCGCCCTCTGCCATTGGAGGATGGATCGACGGTCTGGCCAATACCGCTTCCCCTCTGGGTATGATGCTCTGCGGTATGACTCTGGCCAACGCCAATCTGCGTGAGGTCTTTACGCGTCCCATCATGCTGGTCATGTGTGCCGTCCGCCTGCTGGTCGCACCGGCGGCTGTACTGGCCACATGCACGCTCTGTCATTTTGCACCGCTGGTGCTTCGGCTGGCCGTGGTTTATTCCATGCTGCCCTTCGGTGCTCTGCTGCCCACCTTTGCCAGCAAATACTGCACCGATGAACACTCCGCAATTTATGGCAGCGTACTGGTGTCCATGTCCACTGTATTGAGCGTATTTACCATTCCTTTCTGGATCTATATTCTCGGCGCGGTCCTGTAAACGATCAAACACAGCCCGGCCAATTTCCCGGCTGGGCTGTTTCTGTATTTCTGTCAAGGAGGTCATCTATGTTTAACGATTTGAGTTCTGTCTTTCTGCTGGACGGTGCCACCGGCACTGAACTGCAGAAGCGCGGCATGGAAAAGGGCGTCTGCCCTGAAAAATGGGTCCTGGAGCACCCCGAGGCCATACGCGAGGTACAGCAGGGCTATGCCCGTGCCGGCAGCCGCATGGTCTATGCCCCCACCTTTGGTGCCAATCGCGCTTCACTGAAAAGTCATGGCTTTGCCGCCGATGTCCGCACTCTTTGCCGCGATCTGGTCGCTATCTCCCGCGACGCCGTACCGGACAGCATACTTGTCGCCGGCGATATCTCGCCTACTGGTCTTCAGCTGATGCCCTACGGGACCGCCGATTTTGATGAACTCGTAGACATTTACACCGAGCAGGCCGAAGCACTGGAAGAAGCCGGTGTGGATCTTTTCGGCATTGAAACGCAGATGTCTCTGCCCGAGGCCCGCGCTGCAATGATCGCCGTGCGCAAGGTGAGCCGCAAGCCCGTTCTGATCAGCTTTGCCTGCGGCGAATCCGGCCGCAGCGTCATGGGTACCGACCTCAGCGCCGCCCTGCTCTCTCTACAGGACCTGGGCGCTGACGCGTATGGCATCAACTGCGGTGGTGATCTGAAGCTGATTGCCCGCCTGCTCGGTCAAATGCGCCGGTATTCCCGTCTGCCGCTGATCGCCAAGCCCAACGCCGGTATGCCTCAGCTGGTCAATGGCCAGAGCGTTTACTCCATGACGCCTGCCGATTTTGCTGCCGCCGCAGGTGAGCTTGTATCCTCCGGCGCCGCATTGCTCGGCGGCTGCTGCGGTACCTGTGCGGCCCATATCGAAGCTCTGGCCCAAGCGACCTATGGTATGCATCCGTATCCGTTTGCTCCAGATCCGGCCGTAACCGCTGTTGCCGCATC
>CAKTGW010000369.1 GCA_934561725.1 uncultured Oscillospiraceae bacterium | reverse complement strand
GGGCGGCAATGGGGACGACCCAGAGGTTGCCGCTCAGCTTGGGTAAAAAGTCGCCCTTATACAGAGCAATGGCGCGCCGATACGCCTCCATCTGCATCTGCTGGTCACCGGTGTTCTGCGCCTGCGTACACAGACAGTCGAACTCGTCGATATCCAGCTCGCACTTCACCTGCGGATTCCAGCCGTAAGCTCCGTGCCGGGACAAAATAAGCTCCACGTCTCCGAATACCGGCGCCAGCATGGCCCGCAGCCGGTAGAGCAGTGTTTTCAGCGCGTTGGTGGGATTGGCGCTGTTCTCTTCATTCCAGAACAGCTCGATCAGCTCGGATTGAAGCACATTTCGCTCTCTGTGCATGATGAGATAGCACAGCACGTTCCACAGCTTCAGTGAGCGGTTGATCTCGTCTGTCAAAACCGCGCCGTTATTTGAAATTGTAAACTGGCCCAGACACGATATCTGTACCGTGAGTTCCGAGTTTTTCTGTTTCATCGCAGTCTGCTCCTCAGCATACATTACTTAGTATTTATTATAGCATTCCAATAATCGGAATGAAAGTATTTTCTGCCAAAATAATCACATTTCAGGAAAAATACAATCGTTCTCCCTATCAAATATTACTGTATGTAATTTTTTGCGGTGTATTGCCAGCCGCCCGATCCGGGTAGTATAATAGAGAAAATCTGAAGATCTGGAGGGATGCTCTCATGGCTATTCGTCTGAACGACGATAAGGAGATCGTAGCCGCTGTGCGGGAGGGTCTGAAGCGCACCGGCGGATACTGCCCCTGCCGTCTGGCACGCACGGAGGATACCAAATGTATCTGCCGGGAATTCCGGGAACAGATGGCCGATCCCGATTTTGAAGGCTACTGCCACTGCATGCTGTATTACAAAACGAAGGACTGATTGCTGTTTTTCCAGCATTATAGTTTCCGAAGGAGTCCGCATGAAATTTTTATATAAAGACAACAGCATATGTGTGTGCATCAAACCGGCCGGGGTGCTCTCTACCGATGAGCCGGGCGGCCTGCCCGAGCTGGTGCGTCAGGCGCTGGGAGATGCCAACGCCTGCGTGCGCACTGTGCACCGGCTGGACCAGGTCGTATCCGGACTGATGGTGCTTGCGCGCACGCCGGAGGCCGCCTCAGTGCTCTCCGCCCAGATCCGGGAGCAGAGCTTTGGCAAGGACTATCTGGCTGTTGTTCACGGGATCCCGGAAAATAAGCAGGGCAGCTTTTCGGATCTGCTGCTGCGCTCCAAAGCCGAACGCAAGACCTATGTGGTCCAAAAACCGGAAAAGGGCGTGCAGGATGCCTTGCTGGACTATGCTCTGCTGGACAGTACAGACGGAAAAAGTCTGGTGCGCATCCATCTGCACACCGGCCGGACACATCAGATCCGCTGCCAGTTCTCCAGCCGGGGACTGCCGCTGCTGGGCGACCGGAAATACGGTACGCTCACTGACGACTGCGGCATTGCCCTGTGGTCCTGTTCGCTGGACTTCCGCCA
>CAKTGW010000368.1 GCA_934561725.1 uncultured Oscillospiraceae bacterium | reverse complement strand
CAGCTGAATGAGAATAAGAACGGTTTTTTCTTCCTGCGGCGTAAGGAACCGGCGGCAGCCGTGAGCACAATACTGGAGCTTTGCTCCAGCCGGCTGCCGGACAAAATGGGAATCCCGGTCATGGATATTCAGGTCTTGTCACCGACGCGGCGCGGAGAACAGGGAACGGTCAATCTGAACCGGTGTCTCCAGGCGCAGCTCAATCCGCCGGATAAGAAGAAAAAGGAGAAGCATTTTGGCAGTACGGTTTTTCGCGAAGGTGACCGGGTCATGCAGATACGCAATAACTATGATCTGGTCTGGCGAAGAACGGACAATACCGCGGCCGGAGCCGGCGTGTTCAACGGGGATATCGGATGGATCGTGTCCATTGATCTGAACGAGGAAATGCTGGTGGTGGACTTTGACGGGCGGCGCGCCGTTTACAGTTTTGAGATGCTGAATGAACTGGAGCATGCCTATGCCATGACCGTACATAAATCCCAGGGCAGCGAATACAGGGCCGTAGTCCTGTCGGCCTGCCGTGCGTCACAGATGCTGCTCAGCCGGGGCGTTTTATACACGGCGGTGACCCGGGCAAAGGAGCTGCTCATCGCAGTGGGCGATGACGATGCGGTCCATTTTATGATCGATAACCATCGGCAGACCCGCCGGTACAGCGGTTTGCGTGCACGCTTGGCGGGAGAGGTTCAGAACAAGTGAAATCTGCTATTCTGGATCTGCTGTTTCCACCGAAATGCGCCTTCTGCGCCCGTGTTATCCAGCCCGGAGGAAACGGTATCTGCAGGGATTGCTGGGAAAAATTACTGCGAACCGGGGCGCAGTGCCGCAAAAAGGGCGATTACTTCACAATGTGTGTATCTCCGCTCTATTATGAAGGAAAAGTACGTGAGAGCCTTCTGCGCTATAAATTCCGCAATGCACAGAGCTGCGCGGAGGCTTATGCACTGCTGGTGGCAGAGTGTATTCAGCAGGAGTTCCCGTCCGGATTTGACCTGCTCTCCTGGGTGCCGGTCAGCCGGCAGCGTCTGCGCCAGCGCGGTTATGATCAGGCGTACCTGCTGGCGGAAGGTGTAGGCAGACTTCTGGGCTGCCGTCCCGTGCGTCTGCTTGAAAAGGTCCGCAATGCTCCGGCGCAGTCGGGAATGGGATCGGCGGAAAAACGGCGGGCGAATATCAGCGGCGCATACCGTGTGACTGCGGCTGAAAATTTGGAGGAGCAGCGCATCCTGCTGCTGGATGATATTGTTACCACGGGGGCAACCTTTTCTGAATGTGCCAAAACGCTTCTGCGTGCAGGGGCGCGCCAGGTGCTCTGTGCGGCTGTGGCCCGCGACCATGATTAAAAGACTGAAAAACAGTTTAAACTACTTATGAGGTGACAACATGCTTGTATTTGAAAGTGATATTGCCATAGATCTTGGCACGTCCAATATTCTGGCCTATGTCCGCGGCAAGGGGATCGCCCTGCGGGAGCCGGCCGTGGTTGCTCTGGACAAGTCTACGGGTAAAC
>CAKTGW010000367.1 GCA_934561725.1 uncultured Oscillospiraceae bacterium | reverse complement strand
GCTCTCGCTGATCAACGACGTCCTTGAGATGAGCAAGATGGAGGACGGCAATATAACGCTGACGCACGAGCGCATTGATCTGCTGGAGCTGACGCGTGATATCGTGGCGATCATTGTGGACCGGGCTATAGAGGCCGGCCTTCGGTGGGACTATGAAAAGGGAAAAAGCAAGATCCCATACCGGTATATTTACGGAAGTCCTGTTCATCTGCGGCAGATTTTCCTGAATATTTACGGCAACTGCATCAAATATAACCAGCTGGGCGGAAAAATCACGACCATTGTGGATACACTGGACGAGCACGACAATATCTGCACCTATCGCTGGACCATTACGGATACCGGTGTGGGCATGAGTCCGGAGTTTCTGGCGCATATATTTGAGCCGTTCACACAGGAACGCAGCGATGCGCGCAGTGTCTATCAGGGAACCGGGCTTGGCATGACTATCGTAAAGGGCCTGCTCGACCAGATGGGCGGAACCATTTCCGTGACCAGTCAGGAGGGCGTCGGCAGTCAGTTTGTGATCGTGATCCCCTTTGAGATCGCACAGCCGCCTGTACAGGAAGCGGCATTGCCGCCTGAGCAGGAGGGGGATATCCGCGGACGGCATCTGCTTCTGGCAGAGGACAATGAGCTGAATGCCGAGATCGCCCAGATGCTTCTGGAGGACAAAGGTGCAGAGGTCGTTCTTGTGACCGATGGCCGGCAGGCAGTGGAGCGGTTCCGGACCAGCCCGCCGGGTACCTTTGATGCGATTTTGATGGATGTGATGATGCCGGTAATGGATGGCCTTGCGGCTACAAGAGAGATCCGTGCGCTGGACAGGCCGGACGCAAAAACCATACCCATCATAGCCATGACGGCAAATGCCTTCAAGGATGACGCCAGAAAATGTCTGGACGCAGGCATGAACGTACATCTGGCCAAGCCAATCGATATTGAAGAGCTGGAGAAAACGCTGAGAAAGCTCACTGGAGCTTGTGCCTCAGGGGGGGACAGCTGTTCGTGATCCGGAGACGTAAATCTCTGCAAAAATGAAAATTTCCCGGAAAATGCGGATAAAAGCGGCAAAAAAACATATTGACAGCCGGGAAAATAGTAAGTACTATATATAGTACTACGTCGATGCAGCCGAAAGGCCGCAGGAAACAAATATGGACTGCGGTAGAGCGTATCGCCTCTGCCGCAGTTTTTTTTAGAGGGAAAGGCATGGAAAACATTACCTCACGCAAAAATAAAATTGCCGTTCATCTGCGCGCACTTGGGCGCGAGGCGGCCTACCGGCGGCAGTGCGGCTCCTTTGTCTGCGATGGCTATAAGCTGCTGGAAGAGGCGCTGAATGCCGGGGCCGAGGTGGAGTGCGTCCTTTGGCGCGGCAAGCCCATGTTTGCACTGCCGCCGGAAATAGAGGCTTATACGGCTCCGGACGAGCTGTTTGACTATGTGTCACCGCTTAAAAACAGTCCGGGGCCGGTCTTTTCACTCAAAATGCCCCGGCAGGCAGAGGAGCTGCC
>CAKTGW010000366.1 GCA_934561725.1 uncultured Oscillospiraceae bacterium | reverse complement strand
GCCCCCTCTCCTGCCTGTTTATGGCCATCCTCTTCCTTTTCCTCTATGCGCCCATTCTGGTGCTGATCGCATTTTCCTTCAACGCCAGCAAGTCGAGCGCCGTGTGGACGGGTTTCACGCTGGACTGGTATGTGCAGCTGTTTCATGATTCCTATATCCTTGCCTCGCTGCGCACCACCATTCTGGTGTCCGTTCTGGCCACCGCCGTCGCCACCGTCGCCGGCACTGCCGCGGCCATCGGCTTTTACAACATGAAGCGCCGCCCCCGTTCCATCCTGCTTTCGGTCAACAATATCCCCCTGACCAATGCGGACATCATCACCGGCGTCTCCATGATGCTTCTTTTCGTGGCGGCCTTCGGCGCGTTCAACGCCACGCTGGGGCAGGCGCTGAATATCAAGCTCTCCCTGGGCTTCGGCACCCTGCTCATCGCCCACATCACCTTTGACATCCCCTATGTCATTCTCTCCGTGCTGCCCAAGCTGCGGCAGCTGGACCCCAATATCGGGGAGGCGGCGCAGGACCTGGGCGCCTCCACCTGGTACGCCTTCCGGAAGGTCATTCTGCCGGAGCTGATGCCCGGTATCGTAAACGGGATGCTGATTGCCTTCACCATGTCCATTGACGACTTCGTCATCAGCTACTTCACCGCTGGCTCCGGGGCCAACACCCTGTCCATGGTGGTCTACTCCATGGTGCGGCGGCAGATCAGCCCCAAAATTAACGCACTGTCCACCATTATGTTCCTTGTGGTCCTTGCGCTGCTCATTGTGATCAACATGCGGCAGGTCCATCAGGAGCGGGCGCGTCAGCGCCAGCGCAGGCTTGCCTCCGGGAAGCCATAAACCAAAGGCAGAACGCCCGGAAAGGGCTTTCTGAATACACATTTATTTACTGAAAGGGGAAAACGAAAGGAATTGAAAAAGGTACTGGCACTTCTTCTTTCCGCAGGTCTGATGGTCACGCTGCTGGCCGGCTGCGGAGGCGAATCCACGGGTGAAAACGGCGTGGTGAACGTTTACAACTGGGGCGAGTATATCGACATGTCCGTGCTGGAGGATTTTGAAAAGGAGACCGGCATCAAGGTCAACTATCAGAACTACGACTCCAACGAGACCATGTACTCCACCCTCTCCGGCGGCGGCGCCAACTACGATGTCATCATTCCCTCCGACTATATGATCGCCCGTCTGATCGACGAGGACATGCTTGAGCCGCTGGATTTTGACAATATTCCTAACTTTTCCGATGTGGATCCCGAGCTGAAGAATCCGGAATATGATCCGGAGAACCTTTATTCCGTTCCCTATATGTGGGGCCTCATGGGCGTGATCTACAACACCACCATGGTGGACGAGGCGGACACCGGCAGCTGGGATCTCCTCTGGAATGAGAAGTACACCGATGATATCCTGATGTTCGGCAACTCCCGCGACGCCATCGGTATCGCCCTGAAGCGCCTGGGCTATTCCTACAACACCACCGATGAAAATCAGGTAAAAGAGGCTGTGGAGCTGCTGAAGCA
>CAKTGW010000365.1 GCA_934561725.1 uncultured Oscillospiraceae bacterium | reverse complement strand
GTGCGGTCCTGCGCCAGAGCCGCTTCTGCGGCGGCGATGAGCGTGGGCGCGGTGAGCTGGTCCAGTGCAATGCAGCTGTTTTGCCCGATATAGTGCAGAAAGGCATTGACCTTCGGGTCATAGCTCACGCCGATGAGAGGAACACCCTGACCTGCGGAGAATATGAGGCCGTGCAGACGCATGGAGATCACACACTGCATTCGGGCCAGTACGCCGATGGTCAGCGGCGGGGGCAGCACATCCCGGGCAATATGCACGGGTGCGGTCATGTGCCGGGCGATCACTTCAGCGGCCAGCGCGTCATTCTTGTGATCGATGGAGAGAAACACCGTTTCCAGACCGTATTTTTCATAGAGCGTATCCGCGCAGCGGGCAAAGCAGACAGCCTTGTCCTCAAAGCCGGTCCAGTTCCGGGGAACGATACAGAGATAACGGCCGTGCGGCTCCAGTCCCAGCGCGGTCATGCAGGCGTCTGTTTCGGGAGGCGCAGCGGGCTCCAGCGTCAGCGCAGGGTCAGATGCTACGAGCATACGGGGACGCTCAACGCCAAAGGCATGCAGCTCCTGCAGGCTGTCATCCTCCCGCAGGGTGATCACATCGGCAAAACGATCGATGATCAGGCGGGTCAGCCAGCGGTTATATTTTCGGCTGACCGGGCCGATGCCGCAGCCGTACATAATGACCCGGCAGCCCAAAAGCTTGGCGGCCAGGATCGTGAAGAGATAATAGTAAAGACTGCGGCTGCTGGTCGCGTCCTGGATCAGACTGCCGCCGCCGTTCAGGTAAAGCTGGCTGCGGCGCATCTCCCGAAGTACAGCCGGCATATTGAATTTGTAAATTGCCCGGACATTGTGCTTTTTGGCTGTTTCCTCCGGCGAACGGGAGAGAACAGTCAGCGGCAGCTCCGGCGTGCGGCTTCGAAAGGCGCGGACAATAGCTTCAAGGATCGCTTCATCACCGGCGTTGCCATGTCCGTAGGAGCCGCAGATGAGCACGCCGCGGCGCGTATTCTTTTTTGTGCGCTCTTCTGACAAGCAGAACTCTCCCTTGCAAAAACAGTGAAAGTATTATACAATAATTCACTGTAGAAAAAACAGTTTTATTTAAAAAATATTATACCTTCCTGTTGATATAAGGTCAAGTTTTTCTGAAGGACGAGGATAGATGAAGTCAATTGCCATATTTCAGTCTGATCTGCGCGTAGGCGGCATACAGAAGGCGCTGGTAAACGTGCTCAATGAGATCGACTACGACAAATGCGAGGTGGATCTCTACCTGTTTGACCGGCAGTGCTTTTTTGAGCTGCCCCAGCACAAAAATCTGAATATACGGTTCCTGAAGCCCTTTTTCTGGCTGAACCGGCTGGTTTATTTCGATGTGCTGCGGCGCATGATGCCCCTTGACCTGCCGGATAAGGAATATGATGTGGCCATTGATTTCAACAGCTACCGCAATGAGTGCTCTGTGGCGGCAGTAAACTTCAAAGCGAAAAAGCGGGTCATGTGGATCCATAACGATGTGGAGATCAAG
>CAKTGW010000364.1 GCA_934561725.1 uncultured Oscillospiraceae bacterium | reverse complement strand
ACCAGGGCGTGGATAATATTATCTGCACACAGCCTTTTGGCTGCCTGCCTAATCATATTGTCGGCAAGGGAATGATGAAGCCCATCAAAGAGCGTCATCCCGGCGTGAACATTGTAGCCGTGGATTACGACCCCGGTGCCACAAAGATCAATCAGGAAAACCGCATCAAGCTCATGCTGGCCCATGCCACTGCCGGCGAACAAAGCGCATAATTTATCTGCCCCTGTACATATACAGGGGCAGTTTTTAATTAACCGCGCGCTGCTTGCATGCAAACTGTGAATATGGTATGATACCAACAACAGTATTTTCCGGAAAGGAACCATGGATATGAAGAAAATATTCGCTTTTCCACTTATTGCAGTACTGCTGCTCCTTGCAGCCTGCGGCAGTCAGCCTGACAATACACTGCCGCCATCCCCTTCTCCCTCCCCCGAAGCAACGCTCCCGCCGGAACCTGAAGTCCAAAGCGGACTTTCTGTTGAGATCAAAAACGAATCTTCCCGGCGGACTGTGGATGGTGTGCAGATCGTGTCCAGCTCCTTTGATTACCCTGTTATCACAGTAACCGGTAAGGACACTCCGGCCGCCGAGGATCTGAAAGCCTGGGCCGACAATTTTTATCTGGATAGTCTTGAGCGCTCCAATGACCTGATCAACGAAGCGGAGACCTTTTATTCCGACGTGCCGCAGTATTTTACAGAGAGCTTCTATTATCTCCAAACTCTGGAGCCTGTGTATGAGAGCGAAAAAATGACGGTGCTCTACTGTTACTCTGAGTACTCCATGGGCGGCACGCATCCTCAACACAATCAATCTGCTGTAAACCTCAATATGGAACTGGGCGTCCCTTTAACGCTGGCGGATATTGGCGATGCTGAGGCCATCGTTGCCGCTGCTTCTGAAAACATACTTACCCAGATCAATGAGCAGGGGCTTTCAGATCAGCTCTTTGAAAATTATGCAGATTTTGTATCCGAGGGAATCGTTGACGGCTCCTGGTATCTGACCGAGGATGGCTTTTCCGTCATTTATACAGAGTATTATCTGGCGCCCTATGCTTATGGCACATTTAATTTTACGGTGCCATTCTCCGCTTTGGATGGCTGTATAAAACCGGAATATGCTTTGAACTGAAGTATTTATAAAAAATCGTCCCGCAAGCATTTGCGGGACGATTTTTTATAATCTTGTACCCTTGGGAACGATCAGTGGCAGATCTCTGCTGCCCGCCAAAGTCAGTTCTCCGGTGATGATGGTATCCTTGTCCGATATTAAATTGGTCAGATGCACTCCGCGGCCGATTCTGGCATTCTGCATGATGATGCAGTTTTTCAGCTTTGCCCCCTCTTCTACTACGCTTCCCCGGAAAACAACACAGTTTTCAAGCTCGCCCTCGATCCTGCATCCATCAGCAATCAGACAGTTGCTCACTGCCGCCCGCTCTCCGTAGTAAGCACTGGCTTCCGCATATTCGCGGGTACTCACCGGACGGGTGGAGATAAACACTTCATTCCGCGCTGCCGGATCCAGCATGTC
>CAKTGW010000363.1 GCA_934561725.1 uncultured Oscillospiraceae bacterium | reverse complement strand
GTCCAACGGCTTTGCCCCCGAGCCGCCCAAGGAAAAGGCAGACATTATTTATCTCTGCTTCCCCAACAACCCCACCGGCTCTACCGCTACCCGCGAGCAGCTGAAGGCATGGGTGGACTATGCCAACGCTAACGGCTCTGTGATCCTCTATGACAGTGCTTATGAGGCCTTCATCACCGAGGAAAATGTACCGCACTCTATTTTTGAGATTGAAGGCGCACGCACCTGCGCCATTGAATTCCGCTCCTTCTCCAAGACCGCCGGCTTCACCGGCAACCGCTGCGCCTATACCGTAGTCCCCAAGGAGCTGGAGCGCGGCGGCATGAAGCTCAATGCCATGTGGAACCGCCGCCAGTGCACCAAGTTCAACGGCACTCCCTATGTCGTCCAGCGCGGTGCCGCTGCGATCTACACGCCGGAGGGCCGTGCGCAGATCAAGGAGACTATTGCTTATTATCAGCGCAATGCCCAGGTCATCCGCGAGGGTCTTACCGCTGCCGGACTCAGCTGCTTTGGTGGTGTCAATGCTCCCTATATCTGGCTGAAGGCCCCCGCAGGCTGCGGTTCCTGGGAGTTTTTCGACCTGCTGCTTGACAGAGCCAATGTAGCTACCACTCCCGGTGCCGGATTCGGTCCCAGTGGAGAGGGCTATATCCGTCTGACCGCCTTTGGCGATGCAGATGCCACCGTTGAGGCCATTGAGCGCATCAAAGTAGCGCTGTAAACGAATTGGAGGTTTTTTCCCATGTGTGGAATTGTTGGATATACAGGCTCCAAGCAAGCAGCGCCGCTGCTGCTGGACGGCCTGTCGAAGCTGGAATACCGCGGCTATGATTCCGCCGGAATCGCTGTAAATACAGATTCCGGCATTGAAGTTGCCAAAGCACAGGGCCGCCTTTCCGTACTGCGTGAGCTGACAAATAACGGCAGTTCTATCCGGGGTACAGTCGGCATCGGCCACACCCGCTGGGCCACGCACGGCAAGCCCTCCGATGAGAATTCGCATCCCCACATCGGCGGCGACGGGCGAATCGCCATCGTACATAATGGCATTATTGAGAATTACAAGCCTCTGAAGGAAATGCTGGCTCATCGCGGCCGCACCTTTATCTCCGAGACCGACAGTGAAGTTGCCGCTCAGCTGATCGACTTTTATTATGATGGAAATCTGCTTGAGGCCGTTGCCCGCGCTGTCCGTGAGCTTGAAGGCAGCTATGCCCTTGGGATCATCTGCGCCGACGATCCCACCACTATCATCGGTGTGAAAAGTCATGCCCCTCTGATCGTAGCCTATGGTCAGAGCGGAAATATGTTCGCCTCTGACGTTACGGCCGTGATCAATGAGACCCGGCGCGTCACTTATATGAGCGACAACGAAATCGCCGTTGTCCGTCCGGATTCCGTGGAGTTTTATACCCCGTTTCTGGACCGCATTGAAAAGAAAATCGACACGGTCGACTGGGATATTTCCGCCGCCGACAAGGGCGGCTATGAGCACTTCATGTTCAAGGAGATCATGGAGCAGCCCAAGGCCGTAGAGAAC
>CAKTGW010000362.1 GCA_934561725.1 uncultured Oscillospiraceae bacterium | reverse complement strand
GATCTGGCACCCTTTGACCCGCAGCGTCCGGAGATCTCCCCGGCAGTAGCCGAGCAGGTAGAGATCTCGCTGAAATACGAGGGCTACATCAAGCGCCAGCTGAAGCAGGTGGAAGAGTTTTCCAAGATGGAAGCCCGCCATCTGCCGGGCGATCTGAACTATGCAGAGATCCCCGGCCTGCGTCTGGAGGCCCGCCAGAAGCTTCAAAAGATCCAACCTGAAAATTTTGGTCAGGCGTCCCGTATTTCCGGTGTTTCTCCGGCCGACATCGCCGCACTGATGGTCTGGTTGGAGACCCGGCAGGAGGAGAAAAAATGAACGTACTGGTCTGTCAGCCTGTCACTGAAGCTATGAAAAGCCGTTTTGCCGCGGTCTTTCCCGGGCATCAGTTTATTTATGATGAACACCCCGCCCCGGCTCTTTTTGCCCGGGCGCAAGCCATTTTCGGTTTTCCCGAGCCGGATATGCTCCCTCTGGCCAAAGAGCTGCGCTTTGTGCAGCTGTGCTCGGCCGGTGCCGAAAAATACAACTCCGTTGTCCCGAAGGACGTTCCGCTCTGCTGCACCACAGGCATATTTGGCCGTGAGATTGCTGAGGTGCTGCTGGGCTTTGTCCTTTCTCTTTACAAGCATCTCCCCATCTACCGCGATCACCAGAGCGCGCATCAATGGGCGTTTCACGCCTTTAACCGCCCGCTCAGCGGTTCCCACGTGCTGATCCTCGGTCTGGGCGATATTGGCCGCAGCTTTGCCGGGCTGCTCCAGCCCTTTGGCTGCACGGTCACCGGAATGCGCCGCTTCCGCGGCTGCTGTCCGCCCGGCGTAGATCATCTGATCTGCATGGATGAGCTGGACACCGTGCTCCCCGCAGCCGATGTTGTCGCACTCTGTCTGCCGGAAGCGGCGGAGACGCGGCACATTATGGATCGAAAGCGCATTTTTTCCATGAAAAAGGGCTCCGTTCTGCTGAATGTCGGCCGCGGCAGCGCCGTGGATACCGCTGCGCTCTGCGATGGGCTGACCTGCGGCCAGCTTTCCGGTGCCGCACTGGACGTAACCGATATTGAGCCGCTTCCGCCGGAGCACCCATTGTGGACGCTGGACAATCTTCTGATCACGCCCCACACAGCCGGACGCAGCTACAGCCCTTATATTATTGAAAGTACAGGCGACGTATTTGTCGAAAACTTTTCTGCATTTCTGGAGGGCCGCCCCTTGAAAACCCCCGTTGACCGTGAGACCGGTTATATGGTCTCACGCCCATGAGGTATATGCTATGGAAAAAATCGTATTGGGTCTGTCCGGCGGCGTGGATTCCGCCGTGGCCGCAGCTCTGCTGAAGCAGCAGGGCTACTCCGTTCACGGACTCTATCTGGATCTGGGACTGGGCGGCATAGAGGATGCAGAACGTGCAGCACAGGATCTTGCCATCCCACTTACTGTGGTCGATATCCGTCCGGAGCTGGAAAAGCTGGTCTGTGCGCCCTTTGCCGACAGCTATCTTCACGGAGAGACGCCCAGTCCTTGTATACTCTGCAATCCCAGTGTAAAATTC
>CAKTGW010000361.1 GCA_934561725.1 uncultured Oscillospiraceae bacterium | reverse complement strand
TCCGTGGATTTTATGTCCGCTTACTGTCAACACATCAATGTTGCTTTTCTTTGGCTTAATTTCCATTTTTCCAAAGAGTCCACAAGGGCTCTTTTTTATTCTGCATATGGATGTCAACGTTTTGACAATGTATTTTTCTGTTTTGGATTCCAGCCATTCGCCGCCAGCGAAATACTTCATTCTTTTGACTTCGCTCATGAGAATCAATCCTCCTGTTTATTTGTGCGTCTGCTGCATAGTATCCTTTAGATTGCAAATTGAATGGTTATACTGTATGATGGTCATACCAACGTAATGAATGTACACCTTCAATATAGAAATGTCAATATCAGAGGCGTTAAGGACTTGAAAATATTTGTTAAATTTGATAGGCTGAAGGCAAGAGTAAGGAAGGAGGCGGGGAAATGCCGGATAACATTGCAATATACAGCTATGAGATAGAGGGCTTGTTCCGGCTTCTGCTGGCGGCTCTGCTGGGCGGCGTGATGGGGTTGGAGAGGACCCGCAAGCGGCGTGAGGCCGGCTTCCGGACATATATGCTGGTGGCTATGGGTTCTGCCATGACCGTGCTGGTGGGAGAATTGATGTTTTTTAATTATGGCAATGCAGATACCACCCGTATTGCGGCCTCCGCTGTCAGCGGGATCGGCTTTATCGGGGCCGGAAGCATCATTGTGTCCAGGTCAAACCGCGTGATGGGACTGACCACGGCGGCCGGCGTGTGGGTCTGTGTATCGGTGGGACTGGCAGTGGGCTGCGGCTACTATATCGGCGGCATAGGAATGGTGATCATTTCTATTCTGATCACCATGCTGGGTGAGCGGTTTCAGGTGCGCTTCCTGCGCCACAGCGCGACGATGCGCCTGTCCATCCTGTTCCGTGAAGAGGATCATGTGCTACCGTTTATTGAGGAGATGCAGCGAATGGGCTACCGGATCGACAGCCTGTATATGGCGAAGCCGATCTCATCCTGCGTGAGCGTGACCATGCTGCTGCACGTACCCATGCACTGTGACCATACAAAAATACTTGAAGAGATCCGCATCCTGCCGGGTGTGGTTTACGCTGAGGACGTCTGAGTGTCCGGAGAGGAGAAAAAAGTGGATTTATTTGATATTCTGGGTCCGACAATGGTCGGACCCTCAAGTTCGCATACGGCGGGTGCCGTGCGTATTGGCGGGATGGCCCGCGCACTTCTGGGCGGGAAGCCTGTGGACGCGCAGCTGTATCTTCACGGCTCTTTTGCCCAGACCGGACAGGGACACGGTACGGACCGCGCATTGATCGCCGGGCTTCTGGGAATGCAGCCGGATGATCTGCGCATTCCCTCCTCCTTTGAAGAAGCCGAAAGGGAGGGGCTGCATTTTACTTTCCGGAATGTCAATCTGGGCAATGTGCATCCCAACACTGTGATCATCCATGCCCGGGAAGCGTCGGGTAAAACTCTGCATCTTCAGGCAGCGTCCACCGGCGGCGGACGTATTCTGGTGACAGAGCTGAATGAGATCCCCGTGCATTTTACGGGAGACCTGAATACACTGATCGTGCAGAACCGGGATGACCGGGGACAGATCGCAGAGG
>CAKTGW010000360.1 GCA_934561725.1 uncultured Oscillospiraceae bacterium | reverse complement strand
CGCAGTTTTGGGCAGACTGAGCAGAAGCTTGCCCTCTGGGATCGTGCATCGGGCTTCACTTTCAATGATCTCGTCTACAGTCAGATTCAATGTGCAGTCGGCAGTAAGTACGGCATCCTCCGGCATGGAGAGAACAATATCCCAGCCGGGCTCTGAATTGCGGGTCTGCGCGGCATAGCGGGAGGAATAGAGCGTATAGCCGGTCAGGCGGGCCTTATTGATGCTGCTGAGCTGATAGGTCTCACCGGAGAAGGCGGCCTTGGCGACAATGCCGGGATAGCCGATTATGGCGCTGCCGTCTGCACGGAAGCCCACGGCTACAAAGCCGCCGTCGCTGGAGACCAGCTCGCCCTCCTTGACGACCACGCCCAGCGGCTGAAAATCCCAGGTGTTGTAATAGTCGCCGTTGATTCCGCCTACAACATAATAGCCCTCCTGATTGAGCAGCTTGGCCATACTCAGGAAGCTGCCGTTATTCAGCAGCTTGGAGCCGTAGACCACCATGGGGAATACGTCGGAGTTGGGCATGTATTCAATATAATTTTCCCGGCGGTAGTCTGCGCCGGTCCAATAGACGCTGTGTGTATAGTCTGTGCCGGCGCGCACATCAAGCGTATAGCCATCCAGCGGGTCGCCCAGCACAGCGGCGAAAGCGGAGGTGCTGAACAGCGTGGTGCAGATCAGCAGGGCGCACAGGCTTCTGAACAGAGATTTGGGTTTCATAGGCAGTCCTTTCGCAGTAAAGAGATTTCCCCCTGTTTGTCATTTTAGCACAGTTCCATGTGCTTGGATTGACTTTTGCCGTTTTTTTTATTATTCTTATTTCAGCCTGGAGGTAAGATATGAAGAAATATGTGATCAAAATTCAATATAATTCACCGGTAGTGCTCACGTTTGCGCTGCTGTCCTTTGGGGCGCTGGTCCTGGCCTGGTTTTTCGGCAGTGAGATCACTACGAAGTACTTTTGCGTCTATCGTTCGTCGCTCAGTGATCCGCTGACCTATCTTCGCTTTTTTACCCATGTACTGGGACATGCGGACTATGAACATTATATCGGCAACATGCTGCTGATCCTGGTGGTGGGTCCGCCACTGGAGGAAAAGTACGGGAGCTTCAGCCTGCTGCTTGCCATACTGATCACGGCATTGATCTCCGGCCTGGTACAGTTTGTCTTTTTCCCGGGCACTGCGCTTCTTGGTGCCAGCGGGATCGTATTCATGATGATCGTCATGTCCTCTCTGGCCGGAATGAAGAGCAGCTGTATTCCTCTTACGCTGATTTTTGTGGTGATCTTTTACCTGGGCGGAGAGATCATGGACGGGCTGTTTGCCTCGGATAATATCTCTCAGCTCACGCACATCATCGGCGGCATCTGCGGCGCGGTGATCGGCTATATTTTGTACGGCAAATAATCATTAGACGGAATGGGGAACATAAAAGTTCCCGCATACAAAAATTACCAGGGGCGTCCCGATTTACGGGACGCCCCTGGCTTGGTTTACATAATTACTTATTCGGCGCTGCCGCTGAGTGCGGTTTTGATCGCTGCGGCCACATCTTCGGCGCCTTCGCTCATGACCAGCATCATAG
>CAKTGW010000359.1 GCA_934561725.1 uncultured Oscillospiraceae bacterium | reverse complement strand
AGCCTGCAGATTGCGGCAGAGCTTCCTGCCGGACCTTGCTGCGTCCTTCTCCATTGCGGAGAGGTCTATGCCGTGCCGTCGGCCGGAGGAATAGACTTGCGAGTGCCGGTTGAGGCAAAGCTTCTGTTCAACTCATCTATGGAAGTGAACTGCGTTACCGGTATTACGCTGACAGAGCAGACGGAGCGGCCGGAACGCCCCTCCATCTATTTGATCCCGACACCGGAAAACGCACAGCTGTGGGAATTGGCAAAAAAGTATGGATCGACTGTACAGCTGATCGAAAGCCAGAATCCGGAAATAAAGGATGTTCTGCTTATTCCGGGTCAGCGTATGTAAAAAACAAGGGCGCGCATCGGCTGATGCGCGCCCTTCTGCGTGGAAAGTTACTTTGTGGGAACAGGCTGCTTCTGGTTCTGTTTCTGGTTGTTCTGACCATTCTGACCGTTCTGGCGGTTCTCACTGGGATTTTTAGGATTTTTCTGGGTTTTCTCAGACATGTAAGTTTCCTCCTGTATTTAGAATACGCAGGTATTCTGTTCCAAAACGCACTTTTTTATTCAGGCATCTTGCCACAAGTTTTAAAATGTGCTAAAATATTCAGGCAATTTACTTGAGGAGATGCATATAGATATGTCCGGACATTCCAAATGGCATAATATTCAAAAAACCAAGGGCGCTCAGGACGCTAAGCGCGCTCAGGCGTTCACAAAGATTGCCCGTGAAATGATCGTGGCGGTCAAAGAGGGCGGAAGCGGAGACCCCAATAACAACTCTCGTCTTGCCGCCGTTATCACCAAGGCAAAGGCCGCCAATATGCCTAACGATAACATCAAGCGTACCATTGAGAAGGCATTGGGCGCCGGTGATACCTCCAATTACGAGAGCATCACATATGAAGGCTATGGTCCCTCCGGTGTGGCCGTTATTGTTGAAACCATGACGGATAACCGCAACCGCACGGCCTCTGAGGTGCGCCATCACTTTGATAAGTACGGCGGAAACATGGGTGCTTCCGGCTGTGTCAGCTGGTCCTTTGATAAAAAGGGCGTTATTGTCATCAATAATGAGGACAATGAGCTGGACGAGGATACAGTCATGATGGATGCGCTTGAGGCTGGCGCCAGCGATTTTGCCCCTGATGAGGAGCTCTTTGAGGTGTATACCGAGCCCGAAGATTTCCAGACTGTCTCTGACAAGCTGGAAAAGGCCGGCTACAAGTTCATTTCCGCTCAGGTGGAAATGGTTCCCCAGAACTATATCAAGCTCACCAGCGAGGAAGATATCAAGAATATGAGCAAGATGCTGGAGATGTTCGAGGATAACGACGATGTCCAGAATGTCTGGCACAACTGGGATCAGGATTAATCAAACTTATAATAGAAAACAAGCTGATTTTTAAGAAAACAACGGGTTTTTGCAACTAATGAATTTTTAGCTGCGATATACATCGAATCTGTTGTGACATACGCCTATCCTCTAATTACGACATACAAAAGGAGGAAAAGAATCCGCAGGGAGGTTAATTCTCTCTGCGGATTCTTTTACTTTTTATATGGAGTCGGATTGTTTGTGCGCCCTAATATGTAGTCTGTGGAGGTTTT
>CAKTGW010000358.1 GCA_934561725.1 uncultured Oscillospiraceae bacterium | reverse complement strand
ATACTGGGTAAAGGGAGCATACTCACCAACAAACTCCATGTAGTCAAACTTGCCGGTAGAAGCCAGAGCCTCAGCGTAGAAAGCCCAAGGGCTCCACAGGCGGGTGCTGACAGAGGGCTTGCCCTCGTTGAGAAGAGTTCTCAGCTTGTTTTCTTTCCACATTGCCATGATAATTACCTCTTTCAAAAGAATAACTTTTCTGTGCATGATATCCGCATTGCGCACATCATACCTCCCAGATTATATATAAAATACGCAGTTAAGTCAAGCCCGGTTTGTCCAGAAAATATAAAGAAACATATCATTTTTTCTTATTTCAGCGCAAGAGCAACAAAATAGAATAAAATACTGCAATTTATTTTGCTTATGCAGAAAAGCTTGTCAGTTTCTTAATTTATTTCGACACTCTGTCTATGATAGAATAAATCCATAGATTTGGGATAAAACAACACGAAAGGAGACACACATGACGTACACAAAAATTCAGGATCTGCGGGAATTTCTCTCCCTTTCCCCCGCCGACGAAGCCGAACTGGAGCGCATTCTCACCGATTATCCCATGCGCATTCCGGAATATTATCTGAAGCTGATCGATTTCTCCAACGAGAAGGATCCTGTCCGGCTGATGTCCATTCCTGCACTGCACGAGACCGATACGGACGGAAGCTTTGACACCAGCGGTGAGCAGAGCAACACAAAGCTGCCGGGACTTCAGCACAAATACCGCGAATCCGTTATGATCCTCTCAACAAATCAGTGCGCCATGTATTGCCGTCACTGCTTCCGGAAACGTCTGGTCGGCCTGCCCAGTGAGGAGGTTGCTGCGCATCTGCCTGAAATTGCCGAATATGTCCGTCTGCACCCTGAGATTTCCAATGTTCTGATCTCCGGTGGTGACTCCCTGATGAACAGCACACCGCTCATTCGGCGCTATCTGGAGCTGTTTACCGACATTGAGCATCTGGATTTTATCCGCTTCGGTTCGCGTGTGCCGGTAGTCTATCCACAGCGCATTTCCGAGGATCCTGCTCTGCTGGATTTGTTTTCTGAATTTGGAAAACGCAAGCAGCTGGTGGTTGTAACGCAATTCAACCACCCCAACGAATTCACGCCCGAAGCGCGGCGGACCTTGCGCCTGCTGGCTGAGCGCGGTGTAGTTCTCCGCAATCAGACCGTACTCATGCGGGACATCAATGCCGATCCAGACACCCTGTCCGCCTTGCTGCGCGGACTGACCGCCATGGGTGTCCTGCCCTATTATATTTTCCAGTGCCGCCCCGTAGTCGGTGTAAAAAACCGTTTCCAGGTTCCGATCCGGAACGGGATCCGCATTGTTGAAGAGGCCAAATCCCGGCAGAACGGCTTTGGTAAAAGCTTCAAATACTGCATGTCCCACGTCACCGGAAAAATCGAGCTTCTGGGCGAAACCGATGGCCGTGTATATATGAAATACCACGAGGCAAAGGATACCTCGCTGTATGGCCGGCTGTTCTCCATGACTTTGCCCCAGGATCTCTGTTGGCTGCCGGACAAGCTGGACATCTGATCTTTACAAAAAACCGCCGATCCTCTTTAGACAGGTGTTCGTAAAACAGGTTTAGACCGAAATTACGA
>CAKTGW010000357.1 GCA_934561725.1 uncultured Oscillospiraceae bacterium | reverse complement strand
CCCCCCATGTCATTGAGCCGGAGTATCCCGGAGTGGTGGAGCAGTATGTGAATCTGGGTGACTGTTACCGCCCGGGTCTAGAGGCGGTGAGGCAGGAGATCATGGCCGTGACGAAGGCCTATAAAGGGGGCTATCGGAGCGCATACCGCTGTCTGAGTGCGGCGGGGGACATGATGGAGGAGCTGCGGACGATCGTGACCGACCGGGAGTTGGAGGAAAAAATGGTGCGCAGAGCGCGGGGAATCCTGGCCCGGGAGGTGCCCCGCCGCCGAGGGGCGGCGCCAGGGCATGTGAAAGGTCGCCTCCTGTCGGCGGTGACTCACCGGGGACGGATCGCCTTATATGATACGGTGCTGGCACAGTGCAGTCGGGTCTATGAGTTGTCTGACCGCTGCGGCCTGGCCCACTCCCTGCTCAGCCCGCTGCTGGATGGGATTGTGGACGCAGGTTATGATGTGATTGCCTGTCCCGACCCTATGGCCGTAGATCGTCTGGCCCACTTGATCGTGCCGGAGCTGGGGCTGGCGTTTGTGTCTGCCACGCCTGCTATGCCCTTTCCGGAGAAGCCGTACCGCCGCCTGCGGATGGAAGGGGCGGTGGATGGAGAACTGCTGCGAAAAACACGCGCCAGAACCCGTTTCATCAGAAAAATGGGGGATGCGCTGACCGAGGAAGGTATTCGCAATCTGGCCTATACCAAGTCGATGCATGACAAAATGGAGGCCCTCTATCATCCTTATATCGATTTTGAACGGGTAAACAGGATGGCAGATCTCATTGTGGAAGATATTTTCAGTGCATAAAATGCCTGAAAACCGCCACGCTACCCTTATATAGATAAGAGCTATGGGAGGAGCGGCGGAATATGGAAATTTCCAATCAGGATTACAGCAAGATGGTGGATGACAAGGCCAAACCGTCACCCAGTTGGAAGAATCTGCTTTGGGCTTTCTTCGTTGGGGGAGGCATCTGCACCATTGGGCAGGGCTTGACGGCCCTCTACAAGGGAATGGGGCTGGACCGGGACCAGACGGGAACGGCGGTATCGGTAACGCTGATTGCGGCGGCTGCCCTGCTTACCGGGCTGGGATGGTTTGATCTGCTGGCAAAGCGGGCTGGGGCGGGTACCCTGGTGCCCATCACCGGATTTGCCAACGCCATGGTTTCCCCGGCGCTGGAATTCAAAAGCGAGGGCTATGTCACCGGTATGAGCGCAAAGATGTTCTCTGTGGCTGGGCCGGTTCTGGTATTCGGAATCAGTGCAAGCGTAGTTTTGGGATTGATCATATATTTCATTCAGTAAAAAGCCGCCGCAGTACCTTATAGAAAAGTACTGCGGCGGCTTATGCGTTATTTTACCCGCAACTGCTTGGCCAGTTCTCCGTCCGGAGTGACCCAGGCTGTCTCATAGGTGGTGTAGACGACCATGCCGGGGCGGGCCCCGGCGGGCTTCTTTACATATTTTACCGGAGTATAGTCTACAGGGACCTTACCTCCGTCCCGGCCTTGGGAATACCAGGCGGCCAGACTGGCGGCCTCGTTCAGGCTCTGAGCGTCGGGGGATTTTCCTTCTGTCCACAGGATGACATGGGAGCCGTGGATCTTCTGGGTGTGGAACCAAATATCACTCTT
>CAKTGW010000356.1 GCA_934561725.1 uncultured Oscillospiraceae bacterium | reverse complement strand
TTCCTGTATGTGGCCTGCTCGGAGTGGTGGCTGCGCTTCCTGGACAGCGAGATCGTGCTGGAGAGCGGATTTAAGCTGCCCCTGCTGCGCAGCGGCTTCCGTATGGTGGTATTTTCCGTCATTATCATGATCGTTGTGCTGTTCTTCCGCCGCGGCATCATGGGCGATAAGGAAATCACGAGTCTCTTTAAACGGAGAAAGAAGAAGGAGGCGGCGAAATGAGCGAGAATGTTCTGCATGTTGAAAATGTTACCATGCAGTTCGGCGGTGTTGTTGCCGTGAACGATCTGTGCATGGATGTGAACCGCGGCGAGATCGTGGCGCTGATCGGCCCCAACGGTGCGGGCAAGACCACAGCGTTCAACTGCATTACCGGCGTATATGAGCCTACCAACGGGCGGATCAGCTTTTTGGGACAGACCATGGTGGAGAACCATCCTCAGGGGAAAATGGATAAGCTGTATGCCGGCGCCAATAAGGGAAAGTTTACTTCAGTGCTCAACCCGACGCCGGATAAGATCACGCAGCTGGGCATTGCCCGTACTTTCCAGAATATCCGCCTGTTTTCCGCACTGACTGTATTTGAGAATGTCCTGATCGCCAAGCATATGCGGGCAAAGCAGAATTTCTTTACGGCCACCTTCCGTCTGAATGCCAAAGAGGAGAAGCGCATGCGGGAAGAGGCTATGGCCCTTCTGGTGGAGCAGGGACTGGAGCACTTGAAGGATGAGGTGGCGGGAAGCCTGCCTTATGGACTTCAGCGCCGCCTTGAGATCGCACGTGCTTTGGCTACGGGGCCGCAGCTTTTGCTGCTGGATGAGCCCGCAGCCGGTATGAACCCTCAGGAAACACAGGAACTGACGGCATTTATCCACCAGATCCGCGAGAGCTATAAGCTGACCATTCTGATGATCGAGCACCATATGGATCTGGTCATGACCATATCTGACCGCATTTATGTGCTGGACTTCGGCAAGCTGATCGCCAACGGAACGCCGGAGGAGATCCAGAATGACAGCCGCGTGATCGAGGCCTATTTGGGGGTGGCGGAATAATGCTGAAAATCAAGGATCTGAAGGTAAACTACGGTGGTATTGAAGCTGTAAAAGGGATCAGCTTTGAAGTACCGGAAAAGAGTATCGTAACGCTGATCGGCGCCAACGGAGCAGGCAAGAGCACTACGCTGCGTTCTATTGTCAGTCTGGTCAAGGCCTCTGCCGGCAGCATTGAGTTTATGGGCGAGGAAATTACCGGTAAATCCACTTCTGACATTGTCTCCCGGGGAATTACACTGGTTCCGGAGGGACGGCGCATTTTCCCGGATCTGACAGTTCTGGAAAATTTGAAGATCGGCGCTTATCTCCGGCATGATAATCTGGAAAGTGATCTGGAATGGGTGTACAGCCTGTTCCCGCGGCTGAAGGAGCGCAGCTGGCAGGCCGGCGGTACGCTTTCCGGCGGTGAGCAGCAGATGCTGGCCGTGGGCCGTGCATTGATGAGCCGCCCCAAGGTGATCATGATGGATGAGCCGTCTCTGGGACTGGCCCCTCTGGTGGTTCGGGATATTTTCACCATTATCAAGGAGATCAATAAACAGGGCGTTACCGTTCTGCTGATCGAGCAGAATGCAAATATGGCGCTTC
>CAKTGW010000355.1 GCA_934561725.1 uncultured Oscillospiraceae bacterium | reverse complement strand
AATATGACCCGCGCCATGTTTGTGACCATACTCTATCGCATGGAAAACAGCCCTGCCGTGAACTCTCCCGCCTCCTTCGAGGATGTACAGTCCGGCCAGTGGTATACTGACGCAGTTTCCTGGGCATCGGCCAACGAACTGGTCACAGGTTATGATGCGAAAACCTTCGGCACGGCCGACAGCATCACCCGCGAGCAGATGGCCGCCCTTCTCAGCCGCTATGCCGCCTGGAAGGGGCAGAATGTCAGTTCCGACCGGCAGCTGGATGCCTTTACTGACCGTGACTCGATCAGCAGCTACGCGGTGAACGCCGTAAAATGGTGCGTGGAGCAGGGACTGCTCCGCGGCATGACGGACACCAGCTTTGGCCCGCAGGGCACGGCCACCCGCGCTCAGGTCGCTGTCCTTTTGGACCGTTTTCTCTCCCGGTAATATCAGTCGGAACTTATCTCGAATGCATAAAGAGGCAGGAGCCGTTATGACTCCTGCCTCTGATTTTTTTACCGCATTGCAGTTCTGCCGCCTGAAATCAAAGATGAAAACGGCGGCGAACCTCCTCGCGCAGCGTGGGGACCCGCCGGATAACAAGCAGCGGGATCGCCAGTGCCGCACAGACTGTCAGCACGATCAGGGACCAGCCAGGTGCCCAGCTGCCCTGAAAATACAGATCCCCGAAAAATTCAAGTCCAATGACAAATACGCCAACAGAAAGAATACACAACGTGGCGCTGGAGAGGATACTCCGTCCCACTTCCCGGAGCTGGTGCTCCAGAAACAGAGCCAGCGCACACAGCAGACAGATGACCGGCAGGGCAAGATGCAGATACCAGTCCCACCCGCTCAGATCAATACAGATCAGCAAAACATACACGGCAATAGCCAGACAGTCCGCGATCAGCTCAAGCTTGGCGGGAATATTTCGAAAGATCAGCGGCGGCACCAGCCACACCCAGAGCATAACGGCAGCGCCGATCACATACAGCGACCAGACGTGTCCGGCACGCAGGAACAAATTTAATGTGCCGCAGCAAACGGCGACCGATGCCAGCATGGCACTGATAAGCAGCGCCAGCTCACGCTTGTCGGCAGGCGGCACCTCGCGGCGCTCTGTGGGGAACGGCGTGGGAGAATACAGATCCGGCGGCTGATTGGGATTGATCACAGGCGTATGGCAGAGGGGACAGAATGCGGCGGTCTTATCCAATTCAACGCCGCAGTTTACACAATAGGACAACTAAAGTCACCTCCTGAAGAGAGTTTACAGAGCTATTTTTTCCGGTTGGATTCCACCTTTACCGGAATGCCGTCGTGCACCAGGTGCCGGAAAAAACGCATTTCCGTCTCGCTGGAAACGCCGGTCCCGGCAAATGTGATCTCCATGGTGTTGCCATAGCTGATGCTGGCGCAATGGGGCGAGGGCCGCATGGCCTGACCGAGAATGACCTCCATACGCCGGATATGCGGGCGCATCTCTTCCGGAACGGAAAAGACACCCGGATTGGTAAAGGTGGCCGAATACGGGCGCACGGCCCACAGCCTGTAGAAAAACGACATAATGGGATTTTTCAGCGCACATGGAACCAGCTGGAGCAGCCTGTTTGTGGTAAAACGGACATTTCCCGTGAATACGGCCCGCATTTCCTG
>CAKTGW010000354.1 GCA_934561725.1 uncultured Oscillospiraceae bacterium | reverse complement strand
TTTGTCCTGCAGGCCTGTGCTTTCTCAGACGTTCCATCTGATGCCTGGTACGCCGATGCCGTTGGCTACGCCGTAAACAGCGGACTGTTTCAAGGTACTGGTGCCAACACATTTACCCCCAATGGAACCATGACCCGCGGCATGTTCGTCACTGTATTGGGCCGCCTGGCCGGTGTCTCTACATCCTTTACAGCTGCCGGTACTGTAACAAAATCCGCTGTAAACATGCGTGCCGACTCTAACACCGGCAGTGCCAGGTTAGCTCTTCTGGACCGGAACACGGCGGTTGAAGTGCTTGGCATCAGCAACGGTTGGTATAAAGTCCGCTATCAGGGACTGACGGGTTATATCCGCAGCGATTTGATGTCCGCATGTGTTGAAGGATTAAGCGATGTGTCCTATACGCAATACTATGCCCCTTATGTCAGCTGGGCCTTTCAGTGTGGGATCGCTTCCGGAACGACCTCTTCTACCTTCTCTCCTGAACAGCCGATCACCCGTGAGGATATCTGTGTGTATCTGACGCGCTATTGCAGCTACTACGGCCTTGTTCTTCCGGTTGTCCGCGAGGCTACAGCCTTCTCCGACGCCGCGCAGATCCATGATCTGGAGGCTGTACAGGCTCTGCAGGCTGCCGGAATTATCGAAGGCCGGGATGACGGGCGCTTCGATGGACAAGCCTCTGTAAAGCGCTGTGAAGTTGCCGCCCTGTTCCAGCGCTACAGCAATGCCGATGTGACCGCAAGCACGCCTGAAGCGCCTGAAAGCACTTACAGCGGGTATCAGCTATTCGGCAATATTCCTCCGCAAACCTCCCCCGCCAGCGAATCCTATTTTGATGACGCCTGCTTTATCGGGCACTCTCTGGTTGTTGGAATGAAAAACTATTTTGCCCTGCCCCATGCCGATTATTATGCGATCAGCGGTATCTCTGCCAGCCGGATGCTGACCTATGACCGTTTCCCGCTGAATGCCACATATAAGGACGAAAACGGAAATACGCAGCATGAGCTTGGTACGATCTCAGACGTTTTGAATGAGCACCACTATGGTAAGATCTATGTCATGCTGGGCGTCAATGAATTGGGCCCCGAAACCGACCATCTGAACATGTATTACAGCAGCATGCTTCAACTGACGGAGAAAATCAAGGCCGCACAGCCCCAGGCAACGATCTACCTCATCTCCATTACCCCGATCAGTAAGGCCAGAAGCGAGGCTTCCGCAAATTTCAACCGCGAAAACGCCCTGCGCTTCAATGACAAATTGCAGCAGGTCTCTCTGGACAAAAACGTATACTACATTGATGCTTTCGGTGCATTTACCGACGCCGACGGATATATGCCGGAATCCTGTGTTGCAGCTGACGGCATCCATCTGCTCGCCTCGCAATATGCCGTACTTAAAAATCTGCTGTTGTCTTACGCCGTATAATCAATATTAACAATTAAAAAAGAGAGATTTTCAAGTATTTTCAATGCTTAAACACAAAAGGTCATCCCTTAGCGGGATGACCTTTTTAAATGGTATCTTCCAAATAAAAGACAAATCCGAATCCATCCCAGATTAGGAATAGATTCGGATTTTTGGTGGAGACTGCTGGACTCGAACCAGTGACCTCCTGCGTGTGAAGCAGGCGCTCTAACCAGCTGAGCTAA
>CAKTGW010000353.1 GCA_934561725.1 uncultured Oscillospiraceae bacterium | reverse complement strand
CCGGTGGAGAACAGCTGTCCAACAACACCATTCTTAGTATACCCTTCTTGTGGAACCTGGAAATCATCCCAAAGCATGAGAGGGAAGGAGACAGACGAATAGTACAGGGAGTGTCCCATCAGGCAGTTAAAGAAAAATGTGCATAGCTATACTCATGCTGATTTTGCCGAGTGGGTATGATTGTGGGGTTTATAAACTATTGCAAAGCATTATGAAAACGCAGAAAACAGGCCAAAAACGTTTAGCTTTCGGTCTGTTTTCTCGCACGTTTCAATGCTTGATATTCGGAGAAGAAGAGAGATTCCTCTGTGTCAAAAAGCCGGAGGAAGTGTTTGCTTTATCGCGAAAAATCGGCTCTATGACGGTTGACGGAGCATGGATGGACGAGTAAAATATGCCGGTATTCTGTTCTTTGGGAAGGTGTCATGGACCAATGAAGTATATGAAGCAGTTCGGCGTGATCTTAGCGATTTCCTTGTTGGGAGAGCTGCTGAACCATTTGATTCCCCTGCCGGTCCCGGCCAGTATTTACGGGCTGATCCTGATGTTGGCGGCGCTGTGCTCCGGTCTGCTCCGGGTCAGCGACGTAAAGGAGACGGCGGTGTTTTTAATTGAGATCATGCCGATGATGTTTATTCCGGCGGCAGTCGGTCTGGTGACCTCCTACGACATTCTCCGCCCCCGGCTGCTGGCCTATGGGGTCATCACCATCGGCACCACGTTTCTGGTCATGGCCGTCTCCGGCTGGGTGACCCAGGCGATGCTGAACAGGAAGAAGGAGGAGAAAACCCATGAGTGAATTTCTGGAAAGCTCCGCCTTTTTCGGTGTAACAATCAGCCTGTGCGCCTACGGTTTGGGGGCGGCGCTGCAAAAGCGATTCAAGTGTCCGCTGTTCAATCCGGTGCTGATTTCGGTGGTTCTTGTGATGCTCCTGCTGGTGACGGCTCATATCGACTATGACGTTTACTACGAGGGAGCGAAGTACCTCAGCTATCTGCTTACCCCGGCCACCGTATGTTTGGCCGTTCCTCTGTATGAAAAGTTGGATTTGCTGAAGAAAAATAGCGCAGCGGTGTTGACAGGAATCTTGTCAGGTGTGGTCACCACTCTGCTGAGTGTGCTGGCGCTGTCTCTGATGTTTGGATTGAACCATACGGAGTATGTTACCTTGCTGCCGAAGTCCATTACTACCGCCATCGGAATAGGGGTGGCGGAGGAACTGGGCGGTCATGTTAATCTGACGGTGGCGATCATCATTATCACTGGATTGACAGGAAATATCATCGCGCCGGGCCTGTGCCGTCTGCTGAAGATCACAGACCCTGTGGCCAAGGGTGTGGCCATCGGCAGCGCCTCCCACGCCATCGGCACAGCTAAGGCTATGGAGATGGGGGAGACCGAGGGAGCCATGAGCAGTCTGGCGATTGTGGTATCGGGAATGCTTACCGTTGTGGGCGCATCGGTTTTTGCCAATCTTATCTGAATATATAGTTGCCTCCCAATTAGGCCGACGGGCCTGAGGGAGGCAATTTTTGTGTTACAGCGGCTGTGAAATCTGAGAAATAGAAAAAGAGTTATGCGGAGACAAGAAGCGGACAGGGGAGGGGCAGGCTGCTGTTCGCTCCCTTTTTTCGTGTTACAGGTATGTTATCCCAAGGCGACGTCT
>CAKTGW010000352.1 GCA_934561725.1 uncultured Oscillospiraceae bacterium | reverse complement strand
GCACTGTCCCGCGCCGCAGGCAAGAGCATTGACGAAGTCCGTGACGAGGCAGAAAAGCTCAAAATGCGCGCCTGCCACTGGATCACCGTCAGCGATCTGCACTACTTCCGCCGCGGCGGGCGGCTGTCCTATACCGCTGCATTCGTCGGCTCTGTATTAGGCATCAAGCCTCTTCTGCGGGTGAACAGCCAGAGTATTCTGGAAATGCAGTCTAAGGTGCGCGGCCGGAAAAATGCCATGGCCGCATTGGTCGACAAGCTGCAATATGCGGATAATATTGAAGACCAGGTCATCTTTCTTGGCCACACCGGCTGTCCCATCGATGCTGCCGTTCTGGCCGGCGAGGTTCGGGAGAAATATAAGCCCAAGGATATCATCATCAGCAACGTTGGCCCTGTTGTTGGTTCCCATGCAGGTCCGGATGCTCTGGCGCTCTTCTTTCTGGGTGAACGGGATATGCCGTAAAGCCAAGATCCATATAGCACAGCAATGCCCCGGAATGTTTATTCCGGGGCATTGCCATACCAAAAAGCCGCCCCAGCGCAAAGCACCGGGGCGGCTGATTATGTTTCAGGAAAGCTTATTTCTTGTTCTTGATGTACTCGTCAATGCTGTGGGCAGCAGTCTTGCCGGCGCCCATAGCCAGAATGACGGTAGCGGCACCGGTAACGGCGTCACCGCCGGCAAACACGCCCTCGCGGGAGGTAGCCATAGCGTCATCGGCCACGATGCAGCCCTTGCGGTTGGTCTCAAGTCCCTCAGTGGTAGACTTGATCAGGGGGTTGGGGCTGGTACCGATTGCGATGATCACTGCATCTACGTCCAGAACGAAGTTGCTGCCAGCCTTCTCGATGGGACGACGGCGTCCGCTTGCATCAGGCTCGCCCAGCTCCATCTCCACGCACTCCAGACCGCAGACATGACCCTTCTCGTCGCCTACGACCTTGACGGGATTGTTCAGGAGCTTGAAGATGATCTCTTCCTCCATAGCATGGTGGACTTCTTCCTTACGGGCAGGCAGCTCGTCCATGCTGCGGCGGTAAACGATATAGACTTTCTCTGCACCCATGCGCTTTGCGCAGCGGGCAGCATCCATGGCCACGTTGCCGCCGCCAACAACTGCGATGCGCTTTGCCTTCTTGATGGGTGTATCATACTCGTCCAGATAAGCCTTCATCAGGTTGATACGGGTCAGATACTCGTTTGCGGAGTACACGCCCAGCATGTTCTCGCCGGGAATGTGCAGGAACTGAGGCAGGCCGGCGCCGGAGCCGATAAACACAGCCTCAAAGCCCTCTTCAAACAGCTCATCCACGCTCATAGCACGGCCGATAACGGCATTGGTCACGACCTTAACGCCATTCTCTTCCAGCTTTTTGATCTCGCGTGCCACGATGGCCTTGGGGAGACGGAACTCGGGGATACCATAGACCAGAACTCCGCCGGGCTTATGGAAAGCTTCAAAAATAGTGACATCATATCCCTTACGGGCCAGATCACCGGCGCAGGTCAGACCCGCGGGGCCGGAACCGATCACAGCGATCTTGTGTCCGTTGGGCTCGGGCTTTACAGCGCTCTCGCTGTCGGCCTTCTGCATGTGATAATCAGCTACAAAGCGCTCCAGACGGCCCACACCTACAGGCTCGCCCTTTACGCCGCGGACGCACTTTCCCTC
>CAKTGW010000351.1 GCA_934561725.1 uncultured Oscillospiraceae bacterium | reverse complement strand
TGTGAGAGCCATGTAAATGACGCTGTGCGCAAGGCTTTTCCCGTCAAAAAGGTCACTTCATCTCATAAAAAGGGCGAAACCGTGATCATTATGGACGGAGAATTTGACGAGAACAAGCTTCGTCAGGCTCTGGACGGTTCCGGATACGAGATCACCTCTATCCAGCAGGAGCCCTATGAGAAAAAGGGACTGTTTCACTGGTAAAGCTCCGCACCATTCCGCATAGACAAAAAAACGCCTCCTTTGCACGCACTTTTCTCCGCTGTGCCGTATAATTACGGTGCAGCCGGAAAAAATCATGGGTAAAGGAGGAAAGTTATGTCTGAAATGTTTTGTTTTCAATGTCAGCAAACCGCCGGCGGCAAAGGCTGTGTGGTCTCCGGTGTCTGCGGAAAGCAGCCGGCCACAGCCGAGCTGCAGGATAAGCTGATCTGCGAGCTGATCCGTCTGGCTGAAGCATCCCGTCGATCCGGCCGGTATACGCCCGCTTCCAGCCGGCTGATCATCGACGGCCTGTTTACCACACTGACCAACGTCAATTTTGACGACCGGGCGATCCGGCATTTTACAGACCAAATCCGGACCGAACAGGAAGCGCTGGGCTGTAATGGAACCACCCCCATTGCTCTCTGGAAGGGCGAAACAGATATCGTCTCTCTGCGCTCAACGCTGCTGTTTGGCATGAAGGGCATGGCCGCATATGCACACCACGCCCTGAATCTGGGCTATGAGGACGAGGAAGTCACGCGCTGGTTTTACAAAGGACTGTGCGCTCTGAACGAGCAGCATACAATTGAGGAATGGCTGGCACTGATCATGGAATTCGGCCAGGTCAATTTGAAATGCATGGCCCTGCTGGATGAAGCAAATACCGCACGCTTCGGCACGCCGGCACCCACGCGTGTAAATACGGATATCCGCAAAGGACCCTTTATCGTTGTTTCCGGTCATGATCTGGATGATCTGGCCCAGCTTCTGGAGCAGACGCAGGACAAAGGGATCAACATCTATACTCACGGTGAGATGCTGCCGGCTCACGGCTATCCAGGCCTTAAAAAATATCCGCATCTGGCCGGTAACTTTGGTACCGCGTGGCAGAGTCAGCAAAAAGAATTTGATGACATCCCCGCACCAGTACTGTTCACAACAAACTGCATCATGCCGCCGCGTCCCAGTTATCGTGACCGGGTATATACCACCTCTGTTGTCGGCTATCCGGGCCTGACGCACATTGCAGCCGACAGCAGCGGCCACAAGGATTTTTCTCCGTTGATCCAGCATGCCCTTGAGCTGGGCGGCTATGCACATGACCGCAGCATGAGCGGCATCAACGGCGGGCATATGCTGACCACTGGCTTTGCTCACGGCGCAGTTTTATCCCACGCGGAGCAAATCATCAGCGCCGTAAAGGATGGAGATATCCGGCATATTTTCCTGGTCGGCGGCTGCGACGGTGCCCACCCTGGGCGCAATTATTATACGGAATTCGTAAAGCAGACGCCCATGGACACGCTGGTTTTAACGCTCGCCTGCGGAAAATACCGCTTCAACGATCTGGACCTGGGCGAGATCAACGGCCTGCCCCGCATTATGGACATGGGGCAATGCAACGATGCATACAGCGCTATCAAGGTAGCTCTGGCATTGGCCGACGCCTTTGGCTGCACAGTCAACAAG
>CAKTGW010000350.1 GCA_934561725.1 uncultured Oscillospiraceae bacterium | reverse complement strand
TAGAACTCCTTTTTCTTGCCGATGACCACAGCGGAGCCGGCGACGGAGGTCAGAGCCATACCGACGTACATAGCGATGCCAGCGTCAAAGGTCTTGGGGGAAGAAGCGGTGGTAGAAGTGGTGGTACCAGCAGTGGTGCCCTTAGCCCAGAACATCCAAACCTCGTTAGGAATGACTACCTCAACAGTAGCGTCAGTGGGGATGGTAGCCTTGTCATTGGTCACGGTAGCCTTGGTGTTGCAAGCCTTGCAAACCACGGTACCCTTAACCTCAGCCAGCTTCGCCAGGTCATCCTCATCGAGAACGATCTTGCCCTCGATGGTAGCCCACTGGTGAGCAACGGTTTTGGGCTCGTCAACCTTGGTGGCGGGGACAACGCTGCCGTTCAGCAGGATGTGGGTTTCGCCATTATCACTAACGACATACAAATCATCCTCAACCTTGACCAGCTTAGCAGAACCATACTCATCCTTGTCGTAGTCACCGCACTTGGTGCCAGCCTTAACAGAAGTACCAACAGCAGTGTACGCAGTGTAAGCGCAGGGAGCCAGATACTTAACAACGCCGTCAACCTTCATCTGGAAAGTAGCGTCAGCCTTAGCAACCTCAACCAGATTGCCGTCAATGCCCTGAACGGCGTAGTAACCAACAGTGCCGCTGGTAACCTTGCCGTTGGTCTTGACCTCAGTGGGAGCGGTGTAAGCAATGCTCTTACCGTCCAGGTCGTACTTCGTCCAACCAGTATTATTCCACGTATAAGCGTCAGAATAGGTTGTCGCGAAGGCGGTGGTGCACAGTGCCAGAGCCATGACCATGGCCAGCACAGTTGCAATGATCTTCTTCATGTTTGTTTCCTCCATAAAAATTTGTTTGTGTCCGGTTCAGCTTTGTCACTCGGACCACCGTTTACAACGTAAACATCATTATGTTGTAAAAATTTTTACGTATTTTATTACCAGTTATTTCCATTTTTGAGGTAGTGACATCGCGCCGTTAAAAATCGCCCGAAATTGGAAATAATTTCCATTTCTTCCATAATTTACCAGTAATTTACGCAATTTAACTGAACGCCTGTGAAGCGTAATTCTTGTGTAACGCAGCATTTATGCAATTCAAATCGAGATTTTCAAAAAATGCAATAACTTAGCTGGAAAAATTTTCCAGCTAAAATCGAAAAGTCATTATGTAAACTGCTTTGACGCTGATGGCGGCCAAAAGCCGTTCATAATTCGGTTACAATTTATTCGGCGAAAGTGTTGTCTGTGTTTTTGTGCGTAAAAGGAGCTTCGCCGTCCCGGCGGCGCGGAGGCTGGCGCGGAGGCTGGCGCGGAGGCTTACGCGGCCACTTGCCCCAGCCACGGTAGGGACGTTTTCTTCTCCCGGACGGGCGATTATCAAATCGCGCCTATTGCCTGCACTTTTCTGAACACACCGGCGTAGAGACGTTGAACCGCGCGAAAAATTGGCTAAAAAGCGCGAATTATCCTTGAAAAACAGTTTGCAAAGTGGTATCGTACTATTTGGCCTTGCAGGGGGCTGCGGCATAGGGGTACGCTGCACGGCAGGGGGGATCAACAAGGGGACACGAAGCCGCGGGGGACTCACTGCGCGGGAGAATGTACAGTGCACGAGCGCGCTTCGCAGGGGGCAAAGGCTCCCGGGAGACGGATATCCGTC
>CAKTGW010000349.1 GCA_934561725.1 uncultured Oscillospiraceae bacterium | reverse complement strand
CGTCCAAAGTGCGAATATGCAGTGATCGAATGCGATGAGGCCGCCAGCAAAACAGTACTGCGCTATCTGAAGCCTTCTGTCATTCTGGTGACAAACATTTTTCGCGACCAGCTTGACCGCTACGGTGAGGTAACACATACGCTGGAGAACATCCGCATCGGACTGGAGAACGTGCCGGATGCCATTCTCTGCCTGAACGCCGACTGTTCACTGACAGCGTCGCTCAGCGAGGTCCTGCCCAACCGCTGCGTTTTCTTCGGCGTGGACACCCCGATCTACAAATCCCGGGTTCAGGAGGTCTCTGACGCTCCCTATTGTATCCACTGTAAGAACGAATACACCTATGATTACATTACCTATGGCCATCTGGGCGGCTACCGCTGTCCGCACTGCGGCTATCACCGCCCGCAGCCGGATGTCTCCGTATCCAGAATCCTGCGGCAGACAGCTGACTGGTCCGATATTGAGCTGAATGACCACGGTGAAACGCTCTCAGCACGGCTGAATCTGCCCGGCGGCTTCAACATCTATAATGCCGTAGGCGCTTATGCCGCTCTGAGCTGTATGGGCTTCTCCTCCCCCGAAGCGCTGCACGCCCTGAGCAGCTTTGAGTGCGGCTTTGGCCGTATGGAGCGCTTTGACATAGACGGTGCAACTTTGCGTATGATCCTGGTCAAAAATCCCGCTGGATGCAACCAGGTGCTCAATTTTCTGACCAACCTGGATGGTGAGGCCGTATTCACCATCTGTCTGAACGACAACTACGCCGACGGAACCGACATCTCATGGATCTGGGATGTGAATTTTGAGGTTCTGCTGAACATGGGGCACGAGCTCAAGCGCGTGCTTGTCTCCGGCATCCGCGCCGACGACATGGCTCTGCGCCTCTATTACGCCGGTATACCGGCTGAAAAAATCACGGTCATCCACGACTATGACAAGCTTATTGACGAAATGGTAGCCTCGGACAAGCCCATTTTCATCATGCCGACCTATACGGCCATGCTTGATCTGCGTGCGCGGCTCAGCGCCCGCTATGGCTTTAAAAACTTCTGGGAATAAGGAGGGGCATATATGGAACTGCAAATTTGCCATCTTTATCCTGACGTACTGAATCTCTACGGCGATCAGGGCAATATTCTCTGTCTGCGCCGCCGGCTGGAGGCCCGGGGAATTACCGCCGAGATCACCGGAGTGAGTATCGGTCAAAAGGCAGATCTGAGCCGTTTTGACCTCTTTTTCATCGGAGGCGGACAGGATTTCGAGCAGGAGGTCCTGCTTGACGATCTCTCTGCTGGAAAGGCCGCGGATATCCGCGCCGCCGTAGAGGACGAAAAGGTCTTTCTTACCATCTGCGGCGGCTATCAGATGATGGGCAGCCACTATCTGACCCACGACGGCATCCAATGCGATTTCATCGGGGCTGTAGATCTCTATACAGTTGGACAGCCCCAGCGGATCATCGGCAATCTGATGTTCAACTGCACTACGGAAAACGGAGGCAGCACCGTTGTCGGATTTGAAAACCACAGCGGCCGAACCTATCTGGGGCCGAACTGCGCACCTCTGGGAACGGTTCTGAGCGGATACGGCAACAACGGCGAGGACGGCACGGAGGGCGCCCGCTATAAAAACGTATTCGGCTCCTATTCGCATGGCCCTATTCTGCCCAAAAATC
>CAKTGW010000348.1 GCA_934561725.1 uncultured Oscillospiraceae bacterium | reverse complement strand
CCATATAGGTTTGCGTCTCCTTTTTGTGTGATGCTTGTTTGGGATTATACACTATTGACTTTTCATTTTCCACAATTATAAGAAAAATTTATTACAGAATCGCAAGAAACATTTACATTCCGTCATTTTTCTTTTATAAGACGGAAAAAAGTCTTGCCCGAAACGCGTATTCGTGATAAAATAACATTCCGAGCGTTTTAAGACTATTTTACATCAAACGTGTTTTAATGGTGATGCAGAAAAAAGTTTGCGGGTGAATAATTTTATGAAAATGAAAGTGAAAAAAACATTAGGCGCGGTGCTTGCCGTTATAAGCATTTGCGTATTTCCGCTGCATGCAGCCGCTGCGGCTCTCGGCGATGTCAACTTTGACGGCAGTGTCTCCGTGAGTGACGCACGTATCGTGCTTCGCTGCGCGGTAGGACTTGACACTCTCTCCGCAGAGGCACGGAAGCTTGCCGATATGGACGGAGACGGTGTAACAGAGCTGATCGTCTCCTGGCAGATGGACGGCGGAGTGTCCATGCTCAATGTCTACTCTCTCCGCAGCTGGAGCGGCTCTGTTCTGCTGACTGCCAATTGTAGCGCCTTTACTGTCTGTAGTCTGGAAGAGCCCGGTACTCAGCTGCTGACTCTTCGCCATGACAGCAGCAATCAGGCTTATATTGATATATATACGCTGAGCAGCAATGAGATCCATCTGTCCAGCGCCCCCCTCAGCCGCGGCTTTGATGCGGCTACCCGCATGACTGCCGGCTGTCTGGCCGGCGGAGAGAAGGCTCTTTTCGTTGAAGGCAGCTACATAGACAACTATACTGTGACCGATGTGCTGATCGTCTCCGGCGATCAGATCTACAACATTTCGGCCGGCCCGGCCGGTATCAGTCCGACCACGCGCAGTTCCCCGGTATATTCGGAGGATATCAACGGGGATGGGATAACCGAAATTCCTGTCACCCGTCCGCTTCCTGCACTTGGAGACAATTCTTCCTATCCTGCCTTCGACTGGTATCAGTTTTCTGTCTCCGGCCAGATGGGCAAGGTCCTCTCTACCTTTCACTGCTATGATGACGGCTGGTATCTGGAGCTTGATGCGCTGAGCAGCGGCGAACTGACCATCCAGCGGGAAAGCGCTTTTTCCGGCCGGCAGACGGTCATTTCCGAAGTCACCGGCAGCGAGGTCACGCCTCTGCTTACGATTTATACATATACCGGTGAAAACCGGTATGATCATGCCCGCACCGGCGGAAAAACAATTCTTGCCGAGGATGGCACCGCAGTATATGCCGTATATCTGCACAGTGCCCGTCTGGAGGCTGAGACGATCTCCAATGCATTTCACCTGATTTCCTCAGAGTGGAACAGCTCCGTCCTATAACACATGAGGTGAGTTATGAAAAAAGTATTGGTTCTGGAAGATGAATCCAGTATTCGCAGCTTTGTTGTAATCAATCTGCGCCGCAGCGGCTATGAACCCATTGAAGCCGAGACCGGCGAACAGGCGCTTGAGCTTCTGCGTCTGAATCCGGACACCCGGGTAGCCCTGCTGGATGTGATGCTGCCGGATATTGACGGCTTTGAGGTCTGCCGCCGCATCCGTGCAGGCGACAGTCAGATCGGTATTATCATGCTCACAGCCAAAAGTCAGGAGATGGACAAGGTGACCGGCCTTATGACCGGTGCGGACGACTACGTCACCA
>CAKTGW010000347.1 GCA_934561725.1 uncultured Oscillospiraceae bacterium | reverse complement strand
CTCGCAGCCGGACCGGTAAAGTATATGGCGGAGATTTTCCGGGGGTTGACTGATACGGATGAGGCGGCCATGCAGCTGGCGCTGGAGTTTTACGGCCCGATATATCTGCTGTACGGTCTCTACGACGATACAGAGAAAAAGGAGAGCGTGACAGCTATGCTGAATGCGCATGTCGAGCGCTTTATTGCAAGGATCGAATTCGATTACAGAAAGGCGGAATGCGGAGATGAACATCACGGTGATCTACGCGACCGGACGCAGGGCCAGATCCAGCACCTATAATATTGCGCAGCTGCTCATAAAGGAGCTGCTGGAAAACGGCAGGCTGTTTGAGTTTCAATTACCGAGAGATATGCCCCATATCTGTACAGGCTGTTATGCCTGTATTGCGGGGCGGGAGCAGCGATGCGGCGGAGCGGCTGCATTGGCGCCGCTTATTGCAGCCATGGAGCAGTCAGAGCTTATTCTTTTTTGTGTACCGACCTATGCCTTTCATGTTCCGGGGCAAATGAAAACGCTGCTGGATCATTTTGCTTACCGCTGGATGGTGCATCGTCCGGATTTATCCTTTATGAAAAAGCAGGCGGTTATTATCAATACAGCCGGCGGAGGCGGCATGAGATCAACGGTCAGAGAGATCAAGGACAGTACAGATTACTGGGGCGTTGCCAGAACACATGTTCTTTCACAGAAGGTGTGGAATTACGATTGGACGACTCTGCCTGAAGCCTTCCGCACCTCTGCGGAAAAGAAGGTGGAGCAGACGGCGCAGAGGGTGAGATACTATACCAGGCATCTGACGCCGTCGATCAAGGTGCGGGGACTGTTTAAGCTCTACCAGCTCCTTCATAAGCATCAGAAAATGACGCCGGTTGACGATGCATACTGGAGGGAACAGGGATATATTATGGGGAAAGTCTGGAAGAAATGAAAGATCTGACCATCTATGTCCATGGAAAGGACGGTTTACCGGAGAAAGCGGAGCACTATAGAGTGCTTTTTCACACGGAAGAGCAGACGCGCTTTTTGGATGATTGTCTACCGAGGGGACAGTCATAGGATTAAGAAAATGGAAGAAAATTGAAAATAGCTTGCGTGCAGGCTGTACAGATGTTACAATAAACGCAGAGAAATCCATAAAAGGAGAATGCAGCTATGCTGAAGCTGAATGAGAAAAAGCTGGAAATTATTGAAAAATCTATTCGGGAGCATCTGCTTAGAATGCAAACCGAACCAGAATATCGAAAGAAGTGCGGTGAGGTCGATGCTGAATTTGTTCAGCATTTGATAGATGTTCTGGAAAGTGATGAAGTCTGAGATGGTGTTTAAGGCTCCCATTTATCAAGGGGAGCCTTTCTTCATATGAGCACAAGAGTGGCTTTGGAAAAGGGAGTATAAAAAACAGCCCAGTGAACTTTCGTTCACTGGGCTGTACTAAACTGAATACTGATTAAACTCTTTAAAAAGATACCGATTATCGATACAAACCGTTCTCTATCTATTTATTCCTGAAAGCGATGGGGGCGCTTACAGGAAGCGAATCTAGTTGTCAGACAACTTCAACTAAGCCGCAGCTTAGATCACACCTGCGTAGAACAGGATAACTGTGAAGATACAGGATGCGATCGAACCAAGCGTGCAGCCGATACCAACTCCCTTCAGGCCCTGGGGGAAGCTCATGTTGTAGAGGGAAACGCCCATCCAGAA
>CAKTGW010000346.1 GCA_934561725.1 uncultured Oscillospiraceae bacterium | reverse complement strand
GTTCAGGGCCGCCGTTTTGCTGTGATGGGAATGCAGCAGGGGAAAATCCATCGAATCTGGTCTGACGATAAAATATTTCCCCTGAGGCAGACGGTATGAAACCTCCCGCCCCGGAGATACTGGATTTACCAGTTTTTCGGGCGGGAGGTTTTTGAATGCAGAATAAGGTGGAAATCTGCGGGGTAAATACCGCCAAGCTGAAGGTATTGAAAGGAGAGGAGACCCAGGCGCTTCTGCGCCGGGTGAAGGAGGGGGATATGGCCGCCCGGGAGGCCTTGATCCAGGGGAACCTGCGCCTGGTTTTGTCAGTCATCCAGAAGTTTACCAACCGGGGGGAGAACGCGGACGATCTCTTTCAGGTTGGCTGTATCGGACTGATCAAGGCCATTGACAACTTCGACGTGAATCTGAACGTGAAGTTCAGCACCTATGGGGTGCCCATGATCGTGGGGGAGATCCGCCGGTACCTTCGGGACAATAGCTCCATGCGGGTGTCGCGCTCCATGCGGGATACAGCCTATAAAGTTCTCCAGGCGAAGGAAGCTTATTTGGCGAAGCATCAGAAGGAACCCACCGTAGAGGAAATTGCGCAGATCATTGGGATCCGCCGGGAGGACGTGGTATTTGCGCTGGATGCCATTTTAGAGCCGGTGTCTCTCTATGAGCCGGTCTACTCCGACAGCGGAGATGCGATCTGTGTGATCGACCAGGTGAAAGACAACAAGAATACGGACGAGCGCTGGACGGAGCGCATTGCCCTGAAGGAGGCGGTGGGGCACTTGACGGAGCGGGAGAGAAAAATCTTGTCCATGCGGTTTTTTCAGGGCAAGACCCAGATGGAGGTCTCGACGGAAATCGGCATATCCCAGGCTCAGGTGTCCCGGCTAGAGAAAAATGCGCTGCGGCAAATCAGAAAAGAGCTGTAAGCGAGGCGGATGTTGTTTCATCCACAGACCGGGCGCCCAAGATACGCAGAAAACGCAGGCCGGTGAAGGCGTAAGAGCTGAGGGGTCTCCAGTCCGCGTCCATGCTGTGGGCATCCACCAAGATTTGAGACAGGTCGCCGGGAGGCCCGACCTCTACGATGACCAATGTGTGCCCGTACTCCTGTGAGCTGAAATTCAACTGGACAAAATCGCCGGGGAGAACATCCTCCGGGGCGGCTGATACGCCTGCCGGGCCTGGAGAGAGCTCTGTCCGGATCAGAAAGTTTTTGAAGAAAGGGACGCCGGTCCAGGCCGGAGCCTTTTCGTTGGCGCTGCGGTAGTACCAGCCGTAGACCGGGGTAAAGTTCATGATCCCGGTGCCGGCATATAGGCACTGAGAGGCGAAGTTGGTGCAGTCGCCCCCCAGGCCCTGGTAATCATAGAATCGGGGGTTGCGGCCATAGGCCCAGCGGTGGGCGTATTGCACGGCGGCCTGTCGGTTATAGGGAAGCAGCATTGCGTCACCCTCTCATGGTATGGGTGCTCCATCCTATGCAAAGCGGGACATAAAAAGAACAGGTCACACCCATATGGGTGTGACCTGTTTTTCAAAATGGGAGGGGGGAATGGTTACGCCTTTCCGGCGCAGCCCAGTACGTCGGTCAGCTTGTGAGCCACCAGCTCCTTGATAGCGGCGCGGGCGGGCTTCAGATACTGACGGGGATCGAAGTCGCCGGGGTGGTCCACAAAGTGCTTGCGGATGGTGGCGGTCATGGCCAGACGCAGGTCGGAGTCGATG
>CAKTGW010000345.1 GCA_934561725.1 uncultured Oscillospiraceae bacterium | reverse complement strand
AGGCAAAGAGCATGCACATGGCCAGAGAGAGGACTGCGTGGCGGCGGCGATCGCGTCCGGGGCCTCCGGTAATCTTGGCGATAAACTTATGCAGCAGCAGCCCGCCAACCAGAGCGAAGATGAAGAAGGCAACGATGCGCAGCATAACAGCACCGATGTTGACGTCGGGAGAAGCGGTGCTGGTGATCACGGTGAGGATGATGATACCGAGTACATCATCGATCAGAGCAGCACCCAAAATGGCGTTGCCGGAGCGGGTGGACAGCTTGCCCATCTCGCGCAGCGTTTCTACCGTGATGCTCACGGAAGTGGCGGTAAGGATAACGCCGATGAAGATGTCTTCCAGCAGGGCGTTGGTGCCTGTGTTGAAGAAGCTGGCCAGAAATGCACCGCCGACCAGCGGGACGATCACGCCGATCAAAGCAATGAGAAATGCAGGACCGCCGCTTTTGCGCAGCTCGCGAACATCGGTTTCAAGACCGGCGGTGAACATAAGGACGATCACGCCGAGCTCTGCGACCTCATCCAGAAACTCGGTTTCATGGAGAATACCCAGAACAGCAGGACCAAGCAAAAGACCGGCCAGAAGCGCGCCTACGACCTGAGGCAGGGCAATGCGCCGGGTGAGCAGGCCGAAAACCTTTGTGGCTGCCAGAATTAGGGCTACGTCAAAAATAAATCCGTATTCCATAATCAAACAACTCCTTTTATACAGACAACTCAGTCGTCGTCGTTCATCTCGAGCAGCAGCTCAAGATAATCTGCATACTCGGTTTCGTCGGCGACCTTTTTGTCTGCCTCATTCTTATATTTTCCGACTGCCGTAGCAGCACGGTTGAAAGCTGTAATTGTTCCTGCGCCGCCTACGCACCCGCCGGGGCAGCCCATGCCCTCCAGCAGATAGCCGTTGTATTTTCCGGCCTTGGCGAGCATCATCATCTTGCGGCACTCGTTCAGGCCCTGGGCGGAGGCAATTTTAATATCCATGTCCGGATGCTCTTTCTTGATCAGATCCACCACGGCATTGGCTACGCCGCCGCTCACGGCAAAACCGCGTCCGGCAGCCGTGCCCTTGCCGAAATGATCCTCCGGAGAAGGCTCAAGAGCGGAAAAGTCCACATTTTTAGCGTCAAACATGCCGGCCAGCTCCTCATAGGTAAGGACGAAGTCCACGTCGCTGCGGATGCTGCGGCGCATGGCCTCCAGCTTTTTTGCTGCGCAGGGACCGATAAAGCAGATCTTGTGATCGGGGTATTTGCGCTTGACCATACGGGCGGTCAGTACCATGGGCGTCAGTGCCATGGATATTGTATCACGGAGCGTGGGGAACAGCTTTTTCACCATAACGCTCCATGCGGGGCAGCAGGAGGTGGCCATGAAGGGCAGCTGCTCGGGAACCTTTTCAAGAAAGTCGGCGGCCTCGTCGATCGTGCAGAGGTCTGCGCCAATAGCAACTTCCTTTACGGCCTGAAAGCCAAGGGCGCGCATGGCGGCGGGCAGCTTTTCCGGAGAGAGGGCGGCGCCAAACTGACTGACGAATGCGGGGGCAATGATCGCAGTGAGCTTATCGCCCTTGCGGATCGAGGTGCAGACCTGAAGCAGCTGGCTTTTATCCGCAATAGCGCCGAAGGGGCAGTTGGCCATGCACATGCCGCAGCTGACACACTTATCGTAATCGATCTCGGCACGGCCGTGATCATCGGAGCTGATGGCGTTCATACCGCAGGATCTGGCGCAGGGG
>CAKTGW010000344.1 GCA_934561725.1 uncultured Oscillospiraceae bacterium | reverse complement strand
ATCCGATGCAGAGCAGCACAGGGTTCTGCTCCTGTTCCATAATGCCGAGCGAGAAGCGCTGGCAGAGCAGCTGCGGACCTTTTGGTTTTCCGCCATGCCCTCTGCCGGAATGACCGGTACGGCACACGAAAACAGCGACCGCCTGAGAAGTGAGCTTCAGGGCATACGGACTGAGCGGGAAAAGCTGATCGCAGACATCATAGCGGAAAAGGCACACCGGGACGAACTGAAGCTGGCGGTAGACCACATGTCCACGCGCATTGCTCAGGCCGAGGCTACGGATAACCTGCTGAGCACACAGAGCACGATCGTTCTGGAGGGCTGGATCCCGGCTGACGTGGTGGAAAAGCTGGCCGGTCAGCTTGGAGACTTTGTCTGCGCCTGGGAAACGGAAGACCCCGCGGAGGATGAGACGGAGCAGGTACCTGTAAAGCTTAAAAACAACGCACTGACAGAGCCGATGAATGTGCTTACCGAAATGTACAGCCTGCCGGCGTACAACGGTGTGGATCCGAACCCTCTGATGCTCCCGTTTTTCCCTGTGTTCTTCGGCATCATGTTTGCGGATATGGGCTATGGCCTGCTGCTGTTTCTGGCCGGCCTGTTCATGAAGCTGAAGCTGAAGCCCAGAGGAACGCTGAAGCATTTTTCAGGACTGATGCTGGAAGGCGGCGTGATGGCCTTTATCTTCGGCGCTCTTACCGGCGGCTTCTTTGGTGATTCGCTTACATGGATCGCCAGCTTCTTCGGCAAAGAATTTGCACTGCCGGTATTTATCGACCCCATGAACGATACCACCACGATTCTGGCGGCGTCGCTGGTGCTGGGCATGATCCAGCTGCTGACAGGTGTAGTCGTCAACGGCTGGCTGCTCCTGCGTGACGGCCAGAAGGCGGATGCATTCTGGGGCGTGGCGCCGGTGTTCGTGACCTTTGGCGGCTTGGGACTCGGCGTTGCCGGGATCACCTGGCTGGTAGCCATTGCCGGTATGGTTATGGTGTTTTATGCCGAAGGCCGCAGCAGCGGCAGCATCGGCGGAAAGATCGGCGGCGGCCTCTATGGCCTGTATAACTTTGCCAGCGGCTGGTTCGGAGATATCCTGTCCTACAGCCGTTTGATGGCACTCATGCTGGCAGGCTCCGTTATTGCTCAGGTGTTCAACTCTCTGGGCGCTGTAGGCGGTCCGCTGGTGTTTATCCTGATGTTCCTGGTGGGACATGCGCTGAATATTGCACTGAACCTGATCGGCTGCTTTGTGCATGCGCTTCGACTCCAGTATCTGGAGTATTTCGGCAAATTCTATCGTGAGGGCGGAAAGCCCTTTACTCCCCTGGCAGTAAAAACAAAATATGTAGATATCAAGGAGGATTAACAAAATGAGTTTTCTTGCTGATTTCGGTGGTTTGGCTCTTGGTTTTCTGGGCGCAGGTCTTGCTGCGGCCATCTGCTGCGTAGGTTCTGCCCGCGGCTGCGGTATTGCAGGTGAGGCCGGTACCGGTCTGCTGAGCGAGGATCCCTCTGCATTTTCCAAGGTTATGATCATTCAGGTTATTCCCGGTACCCAGGGTCTGTACGGCTTCGTTATCTGGTTCCTGGCGATCACGTTTATGGCCAACACCATGGCAGCCAATGGCGGTGCACTTACCGTTGAACAGGGCCTGCAGTATGCATGCGCCTGCCTGCCCATGGCTCTCGGCGGCGGTATCTCCGCTCCTGCACAGGGCCGTGTTGCAGCCGGTACCATCAATC
>CAKTGW010000343.1 GCA_934561725.1 uncultured Oscillospiraceae bacterium | reverse complement strand
CTATTATGCGGCGGATATAAAGGCGCACCGGCTCTATGAGGCATTTATTGAATCTGATGCGGACAGTCTGCAGGAGACGATCCCGGTTTCCGGCCGCCAGAGCCTGTATCTCTGGCTGGAGCGGGAGAACGGACAGGTGCAGATCCGCGCCTGGAATACCGTTACAGAGGAATCGCCGGACGACAGCTATCTGGAGCTCTGGGACGGCACTCTGGACACAATGGAGGAACAGCCGTGATCCATACGATCCTTCAGAATGCCGTAGAGCGTGGTGCTTCTGACATTATGATCATCGCCGGCCTTCCGGTGACTTATAAGCTCAATGGTGTGCTTACCCGTGAGGCATCGCCGCGCCTGCTTCCGGACGATACGCGCAGTATCGTGGAGGCGGCCTATGCACTGGCCAATCAGCGAAGCATGCAGCGTCTGCTGGATACCGGGGATGACGACTTTTCCTTCTCCGTACCCGGCTTGGCCCGTTTTCGCGTAAATGCGCTGAAGCAGCGCGGATCTCTGGGGCTGATCATCCGCGTAGTCACGTTCACTTTGCCGGACCGCCATGCTCTGGGCATCCCGGATGAAGTGATCCGGCTGATGGACCGGCCCAAGGGGCTTGTGCTGATCACAGGTTCGGCCGGCAGCGGCAAGAGTACAACGCTGGCCTGCATGATCGATGCAGTGAACAGCAGCAGAAATACACACATTATCACAATAGAGGATCCAATCGAGTTTTTGCACCAGCACAAAAAGAGCATCGTAACGCAGCGTGAGATCTCTATGGATACGCAGAGCTATGATGTTGCACTGCGGGCCGCGCTGCGTGAGTCGCCGGATATTATTCTGCTGGGTGAAATGCGCGATGCAGAGACCATCCGCGCCGCAGTCACCGCAGCGGAAACAGGTCATTTGGTGATCTCCACACTGCACACCATGGGTGCAGTGAGCAGTATTGACCGCATCATCGATGCTTTTCCGCCGGAGCAGCAGTATCAGATTCGCACGCAGCTGGCACAGACGCTGGAGGGGGTTGTTTCTCAGCAGCTTCTGCCGGCCAGTGACGGGCGGCAGCTGCCTGCGTTTGAGATCATGACAGTGACCAGCGCCGTGCGGAATATGATCCGTGAGGGCAAGACCCATCAGCTGGATGCCGCCATTGCTTCTGACGGGACGATGCAGAGTATGGATCAGTGCATTCTCGCTCTGGTGCGGTCCGGACAGGTGGATCGGACTACAGCGCTGGCGCATGCCATTAATCCCGACTGGCTGACAAGGCGGCTTGAGGGCTGAAAGGAGACAATTATGGGTACATCCTACAGTATAGCAAACAGCTCTCTGCGCATTTGTATTGATCGGGCAGAGGGCGGAAATATTTCCGGTGAGATCTACAGTCAGCGGCTGACCCGCCCCATGCATTTTGGCGATGTAGGCAGCCTTTTCCTCAAACTGGAGGGGCTTTTTGAAGAGCAGAATTATCCACAGGCCTTTCAGCGTATGCGCAGCTTTGGTTCCGGCAAGCCCAATTGTCCTGAGGCGGCTACGGATACGGAAGCGGGAATGCCGCAGGATGCGGTTCGGCGGGCCGAAGGTGCGGTCATGAGCTTTGACCTGTATGTGCTTACCCGGCGTTACGCTTCCTGGCAGGGTTTTGTTGTATGGGAGGACAAAAGCCGCACAGAATTTGACAGCGCGCTGGAGATCCTCCATCTTCTGGGCGAGCGTCTGGAAGAACTGAAAAAATAACCGGGATTTGATCCCCTCAGTCAGCTTCGCTGACAGCTCCCCTTGGGCC
>CAKTGW010000342.1 GCA_934561725.1 uncultured Oscillospiraceae bacterium | reverse complement strand
CCATAAACATGGGCGTATACCCCGCACCGCTGACCCAGCTCTCACCGCTGTCCGGATCCTTGGTCAGTTCAATATTCAGCACTGCCGTCAGGTTCGTGCGCTCGTCATTCTGACAGGAAACAAAATTTCCCAGGCTGTAGACAATAAAGCCTGTTTTCTTATTGCCGTCCTTATCCTCAAATTCCCGCATTTCCATCGGTTCCGGCACATGAGTATGTCCGCCCAGAATAATATCTGCCCCCTCCCGGAACAGAAAATCGGCCAATTCGTTCTGCTCATCATTGGGCTGGACCGCATATTCGTTGCCCCAGTGCATGAACACGGCGATAATATCCGGCTCCTGTGCCTTGGCATAGGCAAGATCAGATTCGATCATGGCATAGCGGATCTCGCCGCTGCCATCCATTATGTTTTCGTGATAAATATTCACGCAGTAGTCGTTGCCGTCGGTACTCACACCGTTGGTCCCGTACGCATAGGCCAGAAAAGCCACTTTTACGCCGCCGATATCAGCCATGGCAATGCCATGACTCTCATCCCGCTCTGCCTGACTGCGATAGGTCCCCACATGGGCCAGGCCATTGCTGTCCAGCACATCCAGCGTGCGCCGCAGGCCGCCGACATAGCTGTCCAGTGCATGATTACTGGCGGTAGAGATCAGATCCAGCCCGGCACCGCGCAGCGAGGCCGCCAGTCCCTCCGGAGAGCAGAACAGCGGGAATCCCGTATAGTTCTTCGTATCCGGGAATGTTGTTTCCAGACAGGCTGCTGCATAATCCGCGCGTTCCAGGATCTTAGCCGCATCCGCAAAAATTGCACTGTAATCATAGGTCTTTGTTTCATCATCATAGGCCTCATCATTCAATCCCGTGTGGCAGACAATATCGCCGGCCACTGCAAGATTGGCGGAAAAGGCATTGGGGCCGGCTTCCGGCATATACTTGTCGTTTACACTTGGAAAGACCACACTGGGCACTTCGTCCGGCGCCGCAACGGAATTATCCTCTGCTCCGGGTATATCCCGCAGCGTATAATTCTTGAAAACGATCACAGCGAGGATAACGGCCAGGATCACCAGAACAACATACTGGACGCCATCAAGCAGTTTTTTCATACCTGTACCTCATAATATAAAAAATTCCAATTTATAATTATATCATCTATTCCCGGAAAATAAAGTGCTTTTTCCATTAAAATATGCTATACTGGTTTTGAATTTTTTGAAATTACAGGTGATTTGGGATGGAACAGCTGGCAAAAAATCAAATCTGCACGGCACATGTGGACGCTTTTACCTCTCAGGGCTTTGGCGTATGCCGCGTTGGAGAGCGGGCCGTCTTTCTGCCCGGCGCACTCCCCGGAGAGCTCTGGACATTCAAGCTTGTGAAGGTGACCTCTTCAGCCGTTTATGCCCGCGGAGTGGAATTGCTGGAGCCTTCGCCCCACAGAGTCCAGCCTTCCTGCCCTGTTTTTGGAAAGTGCGGCGGCTGCGCATTGATGCACATGGACTATGAGCAGGAGCTTCAATTTAAGCTGGACCGGGTAAACAATGCCTTTGCCCACATCGGCGGCCTGGATTTCCGCATCAGTGAAATTCTGGGTGCGGATTCTCGCAGCTGCTACCGGAACAAGGCCATCTACGCCGTCGGTGATGGGATCACCGGCTTTTTCCGCGGACGAAGCCATGACATTGTTCCGGTAGAGCATTGTCTGCTCCAGTCTCCCATAGCAGATCAGGCTGCGGCCGCTCTCCGGAGCTGGATGCACGAGCGCAATATCCCCGCCTATGATGAGAATACCGGACGCGGCTGCGTGCGGCA
>CAKTGW010000341.1 GCA_934561725.1 uncultured Oscillospiraceae bacterium | reverse complement strand
GGTTGAGCTTGACCAGATAGTTCAGAAGGACCTGCTTTGCGCCGATATCAATACCGCGGGTCGGCTCGGACACAAAGAGCATGTCCGGCTCCAGTGTCAGGGCCCGCGCCACGCAGACCTTCTGCTGATTGCCGCCGCTCAATGCGCCGGTATTCTGCTTGCGGCTGGTGCATTTGATCTGCAGCTCCTTGATCATCTCATCTGCACGGGCCTGCTGGGCTTTTCGGTCGATCTGCGTGATCGGGCCGTAGTGCTTGAGATACTTGCCATTTACACGGGTAGCAGAAACCGTGATGTTGTCCTCGATAGATTCGTTCAGCAGCAGACCTACGTCTCTGCGGTCCTCAGAGACAAATGCAATTTTTTCTTTTAATGTGCTGAGGGGATCATTGAGCTTCAGGGGCTTACCGTTGAAGTCGATCTCTCCCTCCGTTCTGTACATACCCAGAACACCATTGGAGATACCGATCTTTCCCTGACCAGCCAAACCGCCAAAGCCAAGGATCTCACCCTTTTTTATATCAATACTGACATCCTTGACTGTTTCACCGGGCATGGCAACGCTCAGATGCTTCAGCGACATGATCGTCGGCGCCTGAGAAAAATCTCTGGCCTCAGCAATGGTGGAATCATCGATCCCGCGGCCGACCATCAATTCTGCCAGATTGACGATGTCCGTATCCTTTTTGTCAAGAGTTTTGACATGCTCGCCGTCGCGCATGATCATGATCGTATCCGCGACCTGCATTATTTCATCCAGCTTATGGCTGATAAAGATGATCGCTACGCCTTCGCTGGCAATTTTCTGCATTGTAGTCAGCAGCCGCTGTGCTTCAGACTCAGTCAGCACGGCTGTGGGCTCATCAAATACAATGAGCTTAATGCCGGTTTTATCAATTTCGCGGGCAATCTCAACAAACTGCATAAAGCCCACAGGCAGTCCGGCCACTGTCTGATTCTCGTTGATATTCATGCCGATCTTGTCAAGAGCAACTCTGGCGTCCTGCCCCATGGAGGCATAGTCCAGAGTTTCCAGGCTCTTGCCGAACACAGCGCTGATCGCGTTGCGTTTTGTTTTCTCGCGGTTGAGCTTAATGTTCTCGGTAATGGTGAAGCTGGGCAGAAGCATAAACTCCTGGTGCACCATACCAATGCCAAGTTCCATTGCCTGATGCGGAGAACGGATATCTACTTTCTTTCCTTCGAAAATGACCTCACCCTTGAAGCCGCCGGTAGCATGGATCACCTGCATACCAAACAGAACATTCATGAGCGTGGATTTTCCCGCGCCGTTCTCACCGACCAGCGCAAGAATTTCACCAGGCTTGATGCTCAGGTTAACACCCTTGAGCACCTTGTTTCCGTAGTACTCTTTTTCAATATCGATCATCTGCAAAATGCAATTCGTCTCAGGTTTTACTGCCACTTTCGATTCCTCCTGCATTTTTTGACCGTGTTTAGAATTAAAGCCGGGAAGTGCCTCGCGGATACGAGCCACCTCCCGACCTGCATAGACTACTTAACAGTACCGATATGGGGGATCGGCAGCTGCGTTGGAAAAGCCGGACTTAGAACTGTGCCAAAGCGCCCAGCAGAATAAAGAAGTGACTGTACTCATGGTCAGAGCCATTGATATAGTGGCTGACCTTTACGCCGTCACCGGCAATTTCCTGCATGACACTGGTCAGGTATTCCAGATCCATAACGTTCTCAGCGGGGTTATCAGCGATCGTCTCGTTGGTCAGGCCCAGCTCATGGGCAATACCATAAGCGACGGAGCCCTGCATGTACATATCGATAGCGGAACGGGTCCAGGTAGAC
>CAKTGW010000340.1 GCA_934561725.1 uncultured Oscillospiraceae bacterium | reverse complement strand
GGCACTCTGTTTGCCCGCAACGAGGAACTGGCCAAGGAGCGCTACGAGCACCTGACCAAGCTGAAGAGCCTGTACGAGGGCGAGAAGCCCCAGCTGTAAGCGATTCAGCCGGAAAAGTCAAAATCATTAAGGAGGCTGTGGTCTTTATGACCACAGCCTCTTTTGTATCAGGACAAGGTTTTCCGGCGGCCAACGCCTGAAAGTTTATGCAGTATGGTGATTGATTTTTTCCATTTCCAGTCGTATCATATTGCTTAACTGCCGCCGATGAGAGCGGACGAATTCTGCAAAGGAGCAGTGCCCATGAAGGAATGGAAAATCGCATTTTACCGGACGCTGCCGGTACTCTTCGGCTATATATTTCTTGGCCTGGCTTTTGGCGTGCTCATGCAGCAGGCCGGCTATGGGCCGCTGTGGTCTCTGGCAGCCAGCGTGTTTGTTTATGCAGGCTCTATGCAGTTCTTGATGGTAGAACTGCTCTCCTCCGGGGCAACACTGGGGCTGACTGCGGCAATGACTCTTCTGTTGAACAGCCGCCATTTGTTTTACGGACTCTCATTCATTGAAAAGTTTCGAAAGCTGGGGTCGATTCGCCATTATCTTGTCTTTGCCATGTCGGATGAGACCTATTCTGTGCTTTGCGGACTGCCGGATGAGCTGAGCTCCGGTGGGCTGATGGGAAGGATCGCTTTTCTGGATCAGCTGTATTGGGTGGCAGGCTCGGTGCTGGGCGCTTTTGTGGGCTCGGTGCTGCCATTTGACACCACGGGTATTGATTTTTCCATGACAGCGCTGTTTGTAGTTATCTTTGTGGAGCAGTGGCTCAATGCAAAGAGTCACCTGCCTGCGCTTATCGGTCTGGTATTTTCTCTGCTGTTCCTGATCCTTTTGGGGCCGGACCGCTTTATCCTGCCTGCACTTATCGCAACCGTGGCGGCACTGCTGGGTACCCGCCAGAAGGTAGAAAAACAGCTTGGAGGTGAGGCCGCATGATGCATGCCGTATTGATCCTGCTGGTGACGGCGGTGGTGACGTATCTGATCCGGGTGCTGCCGTTCTGGGTGTTCCGGGGCGATGATGAGCTGCCGGGCGCAGTGGTGTATCTGGGCAAGATCCTGCCGGCGGCCATTATGGCTACGTTGGTGGTCTACTGCCTGCGCAGTACAAGCTTTGCATCCGTGATCGGGTTCGTACCCCAGCTTGCGGCAACGGCCGTGGTAGTGCTGCTGCATCTTTGGCGGCGCAATACGCTGCTGAGCATCTTTGGCGGCACGGCGGTTTATATGCTTCTGGTCCAGAATCTGTAAATCGACTGAGGATGCTGCAAAACGAAATTTGATTAAAGCTCCCTCTATATGAGGGAGCTTTTTTGCTGTGTTCCTGCTAAGCAGCAGCCCGGAGCAGAAGAGCTTTGCATTCATGCACAGGACGAACTGACCGAGCATAGAATGTGTGCGGACGGTATCGTCCAATCCGAAAGGGAGGTACGTTATGGCACAATGCAACTCCGATGACGTATACACCACGACAAATGTACTTCAGGGGTCCTGTGTAGATGGAATGCTGGCAGAGCGGCCCAACTGCTGCGATGAGACCTGCAATGGATGCTGTGGACACGGGTATGGACAATGCAAGCCGGCCTGTCCGCCCGCGGGCAGCTGCTGCCCATCACTGATTGCTGGTCCTACTGGTCCGACTGGCCCCACGGGTGCGACTGGTCCGACTGGCCCTGCGGGTGCGACCGGCCCGATTGGCCCTGCGGGTGCGACCGGCCCGATTGGCCCTGCGGGTGCGACAGGTCCGACTGGCCCTGTGGGTGCGAC
>CAKTGW010000339.1 GCA_934561725.1 uncultured Oscillospiraceae bacterium | reverse complement strand
GGACTGATGAATATGCAGTATGCAATTGAGGACGGCGTGGTGTATGTTCTGGAGGCAAATCCCCGGGCATCCCGCACGGTGCCTCTGGTGAGCAAGGTCTGCAATATCAATATGGTACGGCTGGCCACACAGATCATGACCAGCGAGTTTACCGGACTGCCTTCTCCCGTGCCAGAGCTCCATGAGCGTAAGTTCAGCCACTACGGAGTAAAAGAGGCCGTGTTCCCCTTCAACATGTTCCAGGAGGTCGATCCGGTTCTCGGACCTGAGATGCGTTCTACCGGTGAAGTCTTGGGCATTGCCACCGATTTTGGAGAGGCGTTCTATAAGGCTCAGGAGGCTACCAAGACGGAATTGCCTGTGGAGGGAACTGTGCTGATCAGTGTCAGCGACCGGGATAAGCCTGAGCTGATCGAGGTCGCCCGCGGCATTTATGATTGCGGCTTCAAGCTTATGGCCACTGGCAATACGTATAAGATGATCACAGAGGCCGGAATTCCGGCCAAAAAGATCGCAAAGATCAACGAAGGCCGCCCCAATATTCTGGATGCTATGACCAATGGTGAGATCAATCTGGTCATCAACACGCCTGTAGGCAAGAAGGGTGCAGTGGACGACAGCTATATCCGCAAGGCCGCGATCAAGTACAAAATTCCGTACATGACAACGATGGCTGCGGCAAAGGCTACGATCGAGGGTATCCGCGCCATGCGCGACAGTGAGGCATTTGAAATTCACTCACTGCAGGAGTACCATAAACGCATAAAGTAACTCTTGCTATAGAGCGGTGAGGCAATCAGCCTTACCGCTCTATTTCTGCCGGAAACGGGAGAATCCTCTTTGATACGCTTTGTTTCCTATTGACAAAGTAGGAAAATGGTGATATATTCCTATTAAACGGTAGTTTAGTAGGTTATTAATAAAAAACGTTGTCCTGCGGCAGAATAATGCAGAACGGCGCTTTGCCATAGGAAAGGATATGAATATATGATTTATTTAGATAACGCTGCCACAACAAAGACGAGCCAGGCAGCCAGAAACGCCATGCTGGATTGCATGGATAATGTCTGGGGCAACCCCTCCAGCCTGCACACACCGGGACAGATGGCTGCTGAGGTTTTGCAGCAGGCACGTGAGAAGATCGCAGCCTGCATCGGTGCCAAGGCGAGCGAGATCTATTTTACATCCGGCGGCAGCGAGGCAGATAATCAGGCAATCCTCAGTGCAGCTCTTGCAGGAGCCAAAAAAGGAAAGAAGCATTTGATCTCTACGGCTATTGAGCATCATGCCGTCCTGCATACCCTGAAGCGTCTGGAAAAGCAGGGCTTTTCCGTTACACTGCTCCCTGTGGGCGAGAACGGAATCGTTGACCTTCATGATGTGGAGGCGGCGATCCGCCCCGATACGGCGCTGGTATCTGTTATGTTTGCAAATAACGAGATCGGCAGTATCCAGCCTGTTGCCGAAATCGGCGCCCTGTGCCATGAGCGCGGCGTGCTGTTTCATACCGATGCCGTACAGGCAGCCGGTCATCTCTATATTGATGTTGTAAAGCAGAATATTGACATGCTCAGCATGTCCGGCCATAAATTCCATGGTCCCCGCGGCGTTGGCATTCTCTACGCGCGCAAGGGCGTGCCGCTGACTAATTTGATCGAAGGCGGCGCACAGGAGCGCGGAAAACGTGCCGGAACAGAAAATCTGCCGGCAATCGTGGGTATGGCGGCCGCGCTGCATGAGGCTTGCCAGAATATGGATAAGAATGCCGCACATGAGCAGAAGCTGCGCGATAAGCTGATCGCGGGTCTTGAGCGCATCCCCCACAGT
>CAKTGW010000338.1 GCA_934561725.1 uncultured Oscillospiraceae bacterium | reverse complement strand
CGAGAAAGCCCATTGTCTCCGCTGCGGCGGAGCTGGAGGAAAATCCCCGAGCCAGAAGTGCCAAGCTCCGTGTGGCAAGGAGAATATAAATGCTTCGCCGCGGCGAAGCAAAGAAAAAGAATACGAACAGGGATTTGTACAGACAGATGGCAGCCATGTGCTGCGGCGTGCTTTTATGCGCTGCGGCCCTTGTGCTGACTATTGCCGCAAGGATCAAAATTACTGCACTATCTGATGAGACGACGGGACTGAACAAACAAATCCAGGAGCTTCAGATTCAGGAGCGCAGTGCCAGAGCGGCATATGAGCGAAGCCGGGCAATAGAAAACCTGGCTGAAGCCGCCGGTGCGTGTGGGATGGTTGCACCAGGAGCAGTAGAATATGTCTTTGTTGAGGGTCCGGCCAACGACTGTACAATTTTGTTTCCGGCTTATCAGACCATCTTGGATGAGGAAAAAACGATTTGGGAATATTTCGGCTGACTCAGGCCGTATGCTTACCCAGGTAGAGCTTGCTGATTCCGGAGGTTCGTTATGTCTGAAGGCAGAAAAAATTACAATTCCCATCCCAACAGGATGATGCTGCGCCGCACACTGGTTCTGCTGATTTTGTGCGGCGTTTGTGCATTTGCGGTGATCGCGCTTAGGCTGTTTAAGCTTCAGGTACTGGAGCATGATTTTTATGAGAGCCGTGCGATCAGTCAGCAGCTTCGCAGCACAACGATCACAGCGCACCGCGGTACCATATATGACCGCAATGGCCGTGTTCTTGCAATGAGCGCTACGGCTGATACGATTTATATTAGCCCGGTTGAGATCGCCGTTTATAATGAGGATATTGACCTGATCGCTGAAGGGCTTGCAGAGATCCTCGGGCTTGATGCGCAAAGTATTGCGGAAAAAGCCCGCGACCGCTCTTCGTGGTATAAAACTGTTGCCGTAAAGGTAGACCGTGATACGGCTGAGAGCGTACGCAGCTTTAAAAATCAACATGGCCTGAACGGGATCAAAATTGAAACGGATACCAAGCGCTATTATCCCGGCGGAAGCCTGGCTGCTCATGTGATCGGCTTTGTTGGTATGGAAAACAGCGGATTGAGCGGCATTGAGGCATATTATAACACAGGGCTGACAGGCCGGAACGGCAGGGTAGTCCGGGCAAAAAATTCCGCCGGTACTGATATGCTCTTTACTAATTTTGAGGATTACAGAGACGCACGCAGCGGAAACGACCACATCTTGACGATTGACGCCGGTTTGCAGTATTATTTGGAAAAGCATTTAAAGCAGGCCGTGATCGATTATGATGTACGCAACGGTGCCGGCGGCATTATTATGGATGTAAATACCGGCGCGATTCTGGCAATGGCAAGTCTGGGCGATTTTGATCTGAACGATTATCAGGCTGTGGATGCACAGACAACACAGGAGATCCTGACACAGCCGGATGCGGAAAAGCGCCGTGAGATGCTGTATGCAGCTCAGCAGAAGCAGTGGCGCAATAAGGCGCTCAGCGATACATATGAGCCGGGCTCAACATTCAAGATCATCACACTGGCAATGGCGCTGGATTCCGGAGCTGTGACGATGAACGACGGCTTTTACTGCGGCGGAAGCGTGGCAGTGACCGGCCGGAATTCACCTGTTAAGTGCTGGAAGAGCGGCGGACATGGTTCTCAGACTCTGATACAGTCGCTTCAGCACTCCTGCAATGTGGCTTTTGTCAATATCGGACTGCGGGTCGGCGCTGAGACCTTCTACAAATATGCTCATGAATTCGGCTTTTTCGATAAAACAGGTTTGGATCTGTATGGAGAAAGCGGCAGTATCTGGTGG
>CAKTGW010000337.1 GCA_934561725.1 uncultured Oscillospiraceae bacterium | reverse complement strand
CCCGCAGATCGCCGCATTTTCACCGTAAAAAAAGCAGTTGTTGTGCAGAATATCCACCGTTGTCACGCCCCACTGGGAAAAAGCCGTTTTTGCCCGCGTGGCCGTGCTCCACCAGTAATCATGGTTGCCCTTCAATATAATTTTTCTGCCGGGCAGACGGTCGATAAACAGAAAATCCTCCCGTGCCTTCTCCAGACTCATGGCCCAGCTCAGATCGCCGCACAAAACACAGACATCGTCAGGCTGAACGCAGGAAAAGCCCTGGATCAGCTTATCCGCATGGTTTTCCCATTCTTTTCCGAATATATCCATTGGCTTATTGGAGCCAAACGACAGATGAAGATCTCCGATTGCGTACAGTGCCATGTATTCCTCCGTATATTCCGAGCCTTTGATGGTTAAAATCTGATTACCGGCATTTTGAGCTGCCGGAAAATATATAAATCGGAGGCATTGTCATGAGTGAGAACAAAAACAACTGCTCCTGTATCACTGCTGTGGGATGCAGTGTAGAAAACTGCGCCTATCACACCAAGGAAAACCGCTGCGGCGCCAGCCACATTTATGTTCAGGATGACGGCGCTACCACCAAGAAAGGCGAGACCTTCTGCTCCACCTTTACCTGCAAGAACTGCTGACCGGACGGTCTGACCATGTGCTTTCCCCTGTTATTCAGGGGAAAGCTTTTTTATTTCAGGAAACCGTCTACCAGCGCACGAAGTCCGGTCTTATCCACGCAGCCGGTAAAGCGCACAGGCTTTCCGGCCAGAGCGGCCAGAGGCTTCGGCGCCTTTGTTCCGGTTCTGTCCTCCAGACGTCCCAGCAATTCAGTACCGGGAGCGTCGGTCTGTTCACCCAGTGCGGCAAGCACGCTGTCACAGAACTTATAAGGGCTGGCTGTGGACACGACCACGGCTGGTGTTTCGTCGCCGCTCTTGCTCCGGTACTCCTTCAGGACATGCCAGGCCACAGCGGTATGCGGATCCATCAGATAGCCCTGTGCAAACATCTCTGCGATCTCCGCTCTGGTCTCATCATCAGAGCAGAAACCCGCGGAAAAATCGTCATGGATCCGCTGCAGGATCTCCTTGGACACAGTATAGCTTCCGGTCCGGTTCAGGCTGTCCATATAGGCGGCCACCTGCACATCATCTCCGCAGCAGGCATACAGCAGCCGCTCAAGGTTGCTGGACACCAGAATATCCATAGACGGACTGATGGTGCAGTGGAAGGGCCGGTTCTTATCATAGGTTCCCGTCTGGATGAAATCGGTCAGCACATTGTTTCTGTTGGATGCGCAGATGAAGCGGCCCACAGGCAGTCCCATCTGTCTGGCATACCATCCCGCCAGAATATTGCCGAAATTACCGGTAGGGACGCAGAAATTGATCTTCTCGCCCATTTTCACCTTGCCGGACGCCACAAAATCGCAGTAAGCGGAAATATAATACACTACCTGCGGCAGCAGCCGTCCCCAGTTGATGGAGTTGGCGGAGGACAGGAAAAAGCCGCGGCGATCCAGAAGCTCGGCAAACTCCTTATCGTTGAAAATGGTCTTTACACCGGTCTGCGCATCGTCAAAATTACCCACGATAGCAGAAACCAGCACATTCTCCCCTGTCTGCGTCGCCATCTGAAGCTTTTGTACATCTGACACGCCATCCTCGGGGTAAAATACCACGATCCGGGTCCCCGGCACATCCGCGAAGCCCTCCAGCGCAGCCTTTCCCGTATCACCGGAGGTTGCCACCAGAATACACACCTCGCGGCTCTCGCCGCACTTTTTAAGAGAGGCGGTGAGCAAATGTGGCAGCATCTGCAGCGCCATGTCCTTAAACGCACAGGTGGGGCCGTG
>CAKTGW010000336.1 GCA_934561725.1 uncultured Oscillospiraceae bacterium | reverse complement strand
TGGCTGATCCGGCGGAGTATGCCCGCCTGGTCAGCGAACTGATGGTGTAAAGCCCGGATCATAGAGAATTGAAAATCGCCAAGGGCGTCCCGAAATAAAGGGGCGCCCTTGGCTTTTTTGACGAATACTTCTTGCGCTTGGGGGCCGGCGATGGTATCATAAAACGGAAAGCTGCATTTGCGGCGCATCCAAGGTCATGGCGGCCTGTGCCGCCCAGGAAAGGAGCCTTCCCCATGGCGGAAAAGAAAAAAATCATTTTGGACGTTGATACCGGTACGGATGATGCCATCGCAATTATGACGGCGTATCTGGATCCGGAACTTGATCTGCTGGCTGTTTGCAGCGTGGCGGGCAATAAGGCACTGTCTTACACCACAGAGAATACTCTGCGGGTAAGGGACGTGCTGAAGGCGGATTTCCCTGTCTACAAGGGCTGTGCCACCCCCATGGTTTGTACGCTGCTGCCCAACCGCCACGGCGATTATACCGGCCAGCGCACTCAGGTAGAGGGTATGGATAAACCGATTGAGATCCACACCGACTATCTGGAACTGCCTCCTTCTACTCGTACGGTTGAGAAGGAGCACGCAGTCTGGTTCTATATTGATACCCTGATGCACAGCGAAGGGGATATCACGTTGGTCCCTGTGGGCCCGCTGACCAATATTGCTATGGCAATGCGGATAGAGCCGGAACTCTGCAAAAAGATCAAGGAGATCGTCCTGATGGGCGGCGGTTACCAGCGCACCAACACCACCGCTGCGGCCGAGTTCAACATTTGGGCCGACCCTGAAGCGGCTCAGATCGTTATGGACAGCGGCTGTCCGATCCGGATGATTCCTCTGGATGCGACCCACCACGGCGGCTGCATCAACTCCGATGAGAGCCGCGAGTTCCGGGCCCTGGGCACCGCCCTGGGCAAGGCGGTGGCTGACTGTGTGGATCACCGCATCTTGGCGTACAGCCACCTGCAGCCCATGGACCGCCTGGATTCCGCGCCGATCCACGATGCTCTGGCCGTATGTGCTGTGGCCCATCCGGAGATTATTACCAAGTCTATCTTTACGCGGGTGGATATTGATATTTCCGGCGGCTTTGCCGACGGACAGACCATTGTCGATCCCCGTACCTATACCGACCGGCCCAAGAATGCCACCTTTGCCTTGGATGCCGACCGGGACGCGTTTGCAAAGTGGATGATGGACTGTATCAAGAGTTTTCAGGGCTGAAGAATAAGGAATAGAAACTGAGCATTGGAAAAAATAACAGACATTCGGTGTAAACACTGAATGCCTGTTATTTTTGTGCTGAAAAGGAATAGAGTTAGCTGCAGATATTAGGTATATACCGTGCAGCGATGCTAAGAGTAGACGTTTTCTGTGCAGCTTTTCCATAACGATACCCCCTATGTAGTTGTTTTAAGTTTTCTACATAGGGGGTGTGTTATATCAGGACAGTTCACAGTGCAAAGCAGATTTCTTACTTCTTGCTCTTCTCAATGGCGAGTCCGGGAATCTTGACTTTCTTTTCAATTAAAGAGAAGGCGATTGTCATGACGCCCACGATTACCAGGTAGAATACTGCCACAGTGGAGTAGGACTCGATGGTGTTGTAAAACTGGGCAATCATGATCTTGGCCTGGGTCATCAGTTCAGGCACGGCAATCAGGTAGCAAACAGAGGTATTCTTGACCATGGAGATAGCCTCGTTGGCCCAGGTAGGAAGTACAATACGCAGTACCTGTGGGATCAGTATGACCCGGATGGCCTTGAACTGGGACATGCCCAGCGCCCGGGCGGCCATCATCTGGCCGGGGCCGATGGAGAGAATAGCACCGCGGAAATACTCAATCTGAT
>CAKTGW010000335.1 GCA_934561725.1 uncultured Oscillospiraceae bacterium | reverse complement strand
TATGATCTGCACCGGCTGACCATGCATTACTGCGGCTATGAGCCCTTCCGCTCAGCAGGCAATGGGCAGATGTCTTTGCTGGACGGGGAAGCGCAGGGACAAATGGAGCAGTATGAAGAAATTGCGGCGCTGAGTCAGGCGGTAGACAGCCTGCGTCCAATCCTGGAGGAGCGGCTGCGCCAGCTGAACATGCAGAAATTGTATACAGAGATCGAACTGCCCCTGTGTCCTGTGCTGGCCAGAATGGAGCAGGCGGGATTTCTGGTGGACAAACAGGCCTTATATGATTTCGGGGAGAGCCTGAACGGAAGTATTGCATCCTTGCAGGAGAAAATATGGGAGCTGGCAGGGGAGCAGTTCAATATCAACTCGCCCAAGCAGCTGGGAACGGTGCTGTTTGAAAAGCTCATGCTGCCCTCGGGGAAAAAGACCAAAACGGGCTGGAGCACCAATGCCGATGTACTGGAAAAGCTTCGCGGCAAGCACCCCATCATAGAACAGATTTTGGAATTCCGCACGCTGAGCAAGTTGAAAAGTACCTATGCGGACGGCCTGCTGAAGGTCATTGCACCGGACGGGCGGATCCACACCCGCTTCCAGATGACCGTAACGGCCACAGGGCGGCTGTCGTCCACGGAGCCCAATTTGCAGAATATTCCCGTGCGTAAGGCTCTGGGCGGCGAGGTGCGCAAAATGTTTGTGGCATCTCCGGGCATGGTTCTGGTGGATGCGGATTACAGCCAGATCGAGCTGCGGCTTCTGGCACATATCTCCGGAGATGAGACAATGATCGCGGCCTTTAAGTCCGGAGAGGATTTCCATGCGGTTACGGCCTCACAGGTGTTCGGAGTGCCGCTGAATGAGGTCACGCCTCTTCTGCGTAGCCGGGCCAAGGCAGTCAATTTCGGTATCGTTTACGGCATATCGGCCTTTTCACTTGCACAGGATATCGGCGTATGGCAGAACGAGGCCAAGGCTTATATGGACGCCTACATGGAAAAATACCATGGTGTACGGGATTATATGCACCGCATTGTGGAGCAGGCCCGTCAGCAGGGCTATGTGGAGACGCTCTATCACCGCCGGCGTGCTCTGCCGGAGCTGAAGAGCTCCAATTATAATATGCGCTCCTTTGGTGAGCGCGTGGCTCTGAATATGCCGGTTCAGGGAACGGCGGCTGATGTGATGAAGCTGGCCATGGTGCGGGTGGATGCCCGGATGCGGGCGGAGGGCCTGCGTTCCCGGCTGATCCTGCAGGTGCACGACGAGCTGATCGTTGAGTGCCCGGAGAGCGAGTCGGCGTATATGCAGCAGCTTCTGACGGAAGAAATGGAGCGCGCTGCGGACTTTTCTGTCCCGCTGATCGCTGAGGCACATGCAGGGCGCAGCTGGTATGAGGCAAAATAAGTATGACGATCGATGAGGCCTGGGATTGGCTGGAATGCTGCATGCAGCGTCTGCCCTGTGAGATCTTCAATGGGCTCAATGGCGGTGTGAACCTTCTGCCGGACCGGCGGGAGGATGCGGACGGTCTGCTTACCATGGGTATGTATATCGTGGATGAGACAGGCCGCCGTGTTGAAATTTATTACGGATCATTTGAAGAGGCTTTTGCCGGTGAGCCGGAGCACCGTCTGCGCCGGGAACTGGATAAAACGCTGCGGCATGAGCTCACCCACCACATTGAGGCTCTGGCCGGAGACCACAGTCTGGAAAAATGGGATGAGGTGCACAGAGAAAAGCTCCTCACGGCCTATGAACCGCTGGAGGCGCAGAGTATCCTTTTTGCGGATCTCGATGATGCGGGGCTGGCGCCGCTGTGCTGTGCTCTGTTTCGGCAGCTGTGTCAGCAGCAGGGG
>CAKTGW010000334.1 GCA_934561725.1 uncultured Oscillospiraceae bacterium | reverse complement strand
ATTGGGCGTCCTGCTGTCTGAAAAATATCCGGGCAGTCATACCACGGCGCTGGAGCTCCAGCCGGAAAGCGCCCGGCTCTGTCATCTGAACTTTCAGGAAAATAAAAGCCGCGGCCAGGTGGTCTGTGCGGATCTCCGCCAGCACCGCACGCTGCTCCCTGCCGGCTATGCGGATATGGTCGTCTCCAACCCGCCCTATTTTCCCGCCGGCGGCGGAGCCAGCGCACCGGATGAGTCCAGACGTATTGCCCGCGAAGAGATCTGCTGTACGCTGGAGGATCTCTGTACCGCTGCCGCCTGGCTCTGCCGTTGGGGCGGAAGCTTTTGTATGGTACACCGCCCGGAACGGCTGTCCGAAATCTGCGGCACCGCCGCTCCCATGGGACTTGAGCCGAAGCGCCTGCGTATGGTACACTATAAATATATGTCCGCCCCCAGCCTGATCCTTCTGGAGCTGCGGCGTGGTGCCAAGCCCGGCCTTCAGGTCGAGCCGCCTCTGATCCTGACCGGAGAGGACGGAGCCGAGACGGACGAGGTCAAACAAATGTATCACAGGGAGAACAAAAAATGAGCGGAATTTTGTATCTGGTGGGCACGCCCATCGGAAATCTGGGCGATTTCTCACCCAGAGCCCGGGAAACGCTGGAGCTGGCCGATTTTATTGCCGCGGAGGACACCCGGGTCTCCATGAAGCTGCTGAACCATTTCGGTATAAAAAAGCCCATGGTGAGCTATTATGAACACAACCGTGCCGGCAGCGGCGAACGGATCCTCGCCCGGCTTCTGGCCGGTGAGCGCTGCGCGCTGGTCACAGACGCCGGTATGCCCGCCATAAGCGATCCCGGCGAAGATCTGGTTCAGCTGTGTGCCGAAAACGGCGTCCCCGTTGAGGTCATTCCCGGCCCCAGTGCGGTGATCTCTGCTGTAGCTTTGAGTGCGCTGTCCACCCAGCGCTTCTGCTTTGAGGGATTTCTTTCCACGAACCGCCGCAGCCGGATTGAGCACCTTGACTCACTGCGGAGCGAGCGGCGCACTATGGTGTTTTACGAAGCTCCGCACAAGCTTCTCCGCACGCTGGAGGATCTCATCGAATATTTCGGTCCGGACAGACCCATGACTATTTGCCGGGAGCTGACTAAGCTCCACGAGGAAACGCTGCATACTACAGCCGCTCAGGCACTTGCCCATTTTACAGATATCCCGCCCAAGGGCGAATTCGTCCTGGTCGTACAGGGCGCGCCGGAGGAGCCAAAGGCTGAAATGACATTGGAGCAGGCACTTGATTTGGTCCGGCAATACCGCTCCGGCGGCGACAGTCTGAAATCCGCCTGCAAAAAGGCCTCTGCCGACAGTGGATTTTCCAAAAATGAGCTCTATGATAAAGTCATCGGAAAGTGAGGAAAACATATGCTGAAGGGTAAAACACTGCTTCTGGGTGTCACCGGCGGCATTGCCTGCTATAAAAGCGTGGCGCTGGTCTCTGCTCTGACCAAGCTGCACTGCAATGTACAGGTGGTCATGACAAAAAACGCCACCGAATTTATCTCTCCCCTGCTGTTCGAGCAGTTCACCGGCAACCGCACCGTAACGGATACCTTTGACCGCAATCACAGCTACAAGGTCGAGCACATCGCCCTTGCCGACCAGGCCGATATGGTGCTTATCGCTCCGGCCACCGCCAATATTCTGGCCAAGCTTGCCCACGGTCTGGCAGACGATATGCTCTCCACCACTGTTCTGGCCTGCCGCTGCCCCAAATACGCTGCCCCCGCCATGAACACCGGCATGTACGAAAATCCCGTAACGCAGGATAATCTGGCTGCTCTGAAAAAATACGGCTGGCATATTATTGCTCCCGCCAGTGGGCGCCTACTCTGCGGC
>CAKTGW010000333.1 GCA_934561725.1 uncultured Oscillospiraceae bacterium | reverse complement strand
GGCCCGTATCCGTACGGCTATACGCCATATCAATTCCACCGGTGCCTCCAGTCCGGCAGAAGCTGCCGTGTTCAAGACCGGTGCTTTGACCATTGACTACGAGCGCCGCCGCGTAACCGTAGGCGACACGGATGTACATCTGACGCAGAATGAGTTCAAGATTGTATCTCTTCTCTGCCGCCACGCCGGCAAGGTACTGACTCATGATTATATTATCAAGGAAATTTGGGGTCCCGGTCTGAAGGGCGACAATCAGATCCTGCGTGTCAATATGGCCAACATCCGCCGAAAGCTGGAAAAGAATCCTGCCGTTCCGGAATACATTCTCACAGAGGTCGGTGTTGGCTACCGCATGGCTGAAGGCGACTAAATCAATTTCGCATCTTTTTATCTTAGAGATTTTGCACGATAGCGCAATACAAGTTTTGTGTAGTATAACGTTAATTTCTTTACGACATCTTAACGTGTGCTTAGAAGTTTGTTAACACATTCTTAGCAGATTTTCTGATATCATATCAGTAGAAGCATATCCCTTATTTTAAATCCTCTCTCTTTTTCCGTTCCTTTTAAGAAAGAGCCATGGTGTATGCTATGGCTCTTTCGTATGGAATTGAAACATTGACAAGTTATCCGCTTCTTTATTATAATGTATTAATGGTCATTTTTAGAGAGGCGGGTTAACATGAATTCAATAAAGAGATATGTTTTGACCACCAGACAGTACATACTGACTCTTCTCCACTGGACTGTGATCGCGTGCTGTATCGGTCTTGTAGGCGGCGCTGTTGGCTCTTTGTTCCACATTGCAGTAAATGAGTGCACCTTGCTCCGTGAAAGGACGCCGGCAATCATCTTTCTTCTTCCGCTTGCCGGCATGTTGATCGTCTTCATCTATCACTTTCTCGGTGTGGAGGGCTGCGGAACCAATACAGTTATCGAGTCTATCCAGTCGGGTCAGAATGTACCGATCCGCCTTGTTCCTGCTATATTTGTAGGTACTGTTCTTACTCATTTCTGCGGCGGCAGCGCCGGACGTGAGGGTGCGGCCCTGCAACTGGGTGGCGGCATTGGCTGCAATGTTGGCCGTATGTTTCATCTGGATGACAAAGACATGCGCGAGGCCACGCTCTGTGGTATGAGCGCACTGTTTGCCGCGCTGTTTGGTACACCGATCACGGCTACAATGTTTGCTCTGGAAGTCATCAGTGTTGGTATCGTTTATCATTCAGCAGCTGTTCCCTGTCTGATCTCAGCAATTTGTGGGTGTTTTGTTGCCAGATTCTTTGGCATAGCTCCCACAGCATTTACCGTTTCCGCAATTGCTGATATGCAGCTTGGCACGCTGCTCTCTGTTGCTCTGATGGCCGCTGTTTTTGCCGTTGTGAGCATTTTTTTCTGCTCCGCTCTCAAGCATGGTGAACACTGGATCGAAAAGCTCCTTCCTCACCCTTACCTGCGCGCCTTTTCCGGCGGCGTTGTTCTGATCCTTCTCACTGCTCTGGTTGGCTCCTTTGCCTATAACGGTGCCGGCATGAATGTGATCGAAGCCGCCATGGGCGGCTCTGCCCGTCCGGAAGCTTTCCTGATGAAGATCATTTTCACTACGATCACGATTGGCTGCGGCTTTAAGGGCGGCGAGGTCGTCCCCACATTTTTCATTGGCTCGACTCTCGGTTGTGTTCTCGGGCCTATTTTGGGGCTTCCGGCAGATTTTTCCGCAGCATTGGGACTGGTTTCGCTGTTCTGCGGCGTTGTAAACTGTCCGATCACCTCAATTTTTCTCGCCCTTGAATTATTCGGCGGAACCGGAATCATCTATTTTACCTTGTCCTGTACGCTGAGCTACATGCTTTCCGGCTACTATGGACTTTATTCCAGCCAGAAGATCAT
>CAKTGW010000332.1 GCA_934561725.1 uncultured Oscillospiraceae bacterium | reverse complement strand
GAAACACCCTTGATCGAGCCATAGGCCGCAAAATCGATCCCCTGCTCCTTCAGCGTAGGCACATCCGGCATGGCGCTGTCCCGCTCATCCGCAGCCACGCCGAGGATCTTGAGTTGACCGGACTGCACATAGGGCAGAACATCGGAGGGATGCCCGCCGCCTATCATATAGCTGCCGCTGAGCAGGTCCGTAATGGAACCGGACGTTCCGTCATGGGGTACAATGTTGATATCCATCCCTGTGTAATAGCGCAGTGCCTGAAAGGTCAGATCCACCGTCCCGTTCGCCGTGGACACAGACGCTGTGATCGGCTGCTGATTTTCCTGCGACCAAGCTACCACATCAGCCATGGAATCGAACGCGGAATCGGCCGGAGCTGCGATCATGACCGTATGAACAGACAAACAGCAGATCGGATCCAGAGCCTCAAAGGGATCATAGTCCATCTCCTGCAAATAGGGCATGGACATATCACATCCGGAGCCGTAGGCCAGCCCGATCACCGAGCCATCCGGCTTTGCCGCAGATATGCACATGGAGCCGGTAACACCGCCACCGCCGGGCATATTGGTCACTACGATCGGTTGACTGCAATACTTTGTCCATACTGCCTCAATTGCACGCCCCAGCAGATCTGAGGAACCGCCGGCGCTGTATGGCACGATCAGTTCCACCGGCTGTGCCGGCGTCCATGCGCCGGACTCCTGCTGCTCCACAGACGGCGCAGCACTCTGCCCGGCCGTCTGCCCGTTCTCTCCGCCGCAGGCCGTCAGCCCGAACAGCATCCCCAGCGCCAGAAGAAACGCCAGGCTTTTTTTCACATTTTTCATTTTGCCTTCCTCCTCATGTTTTCCTTTCATGGTCGATCAAGCGTATTCATCCCGCCCTCTGCATATTCCTTTTGCGGATAAAAGAGACCAGATTTCCCAGAAGCACCAGTACAAAAACAGTCAGGATGGCCGCGGAGATTGGACGTGTGACGAATATGGAAAAGCTCCCGCCGGAGAGCATGAGCGACTGCCGCAGCGAACTCTCCATCAGCGGTGGGCCGGGGTCAAATTCCAGCTTACGCAGGATATAACCGATCACACCAAAGATCACGAAGCTATATACATTGAACATGCTGTTCTCCAGACTGAAGGAACCGACTGTAGTCACCAGCACGATCATGGGTCCCAGAATGCCAAAGGGCACGCGCAGCAGCTTTACCCACATGTTGACAAGAGGCAAATTTAAAATAACCAGGATCACATTGCCTATGTACATGGAGGCAACTACGCCCCAGAAAACATCCGGATGCTGACTCAAGAGCAGTGGTCCCGGCGTAACGCCCTGGATCAGCAGCGCTGCATAGATCATGGCGATCGTAGCGTTGCATGGAATCCCCAGCGTAAGAAGCGGAATAAAGGACGAGCTTGAGGCTGCATTGTTTGCAGACTCCGGTCCTGCAACGCCCGCAATCGCACCGTGTCCAAACTCTTCCGGATGCTTGGATATCTTGCGCTCAACAGAATAGGAGACCAGTGACGAGATCACAGCGCCGCCCCCGGGAATGACCCCCGCAAAAAATCCTATAATGGAGCCGCGTACAATAGCGCCGCGTGCTTCCATCCACTCCTTCGCATTCATCCAGAGTCTGCCCACCTTGCTCGTTACCAGATCAGAGTTGACCTCTTCCTCCAGTGTCAGCAGTATCTCGCTCAGGCCGAACATACCCATGGCAATCGTAACAAAATCAAAACCGTTCATCAGATCTATGGAGCCATATGTAAATCTGAAGATACCGGTCATCGGATCCACGCCGACCTGAGAAAGCAGAATACCACTGAACAGCATGATCAGCCCTTTCACCGGCGATGAGCCTGTCAGGAACACTGCCAGCATCAGCCCCAGC
>CAKTGW010000331.1 GCA_934561725.1 uncultured Oscillospiraceae bacterium | reverse complement strand
CATCTATGCGCTCCATGTACGTGCCATGCTGGATGCCGGCATTATCGGCGTGAGCCATGGCCCTGCCTATGCCAATACGGACCGCTTTAAGATCACGATCACCGGTAAGGGCGGCCATGGGGCAAAGCCCTTTGAGTGCAATGATCCGATCATCATGGCGGCGCAGGCGATCAACGCCATGCAGACGATCATCAGCCGCCAGATCGATGCGCAGGAAGCCGGCGTGCTCAGTATCTGCACGATCCATGCGGGAACAGTGCACAATGTTATTCCCGCAACTGTGACCATGGAGGGCACAGCGCGCACTTACCTGAAGAGCGTACAGGATACGATCGAGAACGGTATGCGCAAGGTGTTGGATGGCATAACGACCATGTACGGCGGCTCTTACACGCTGGAGTACAACCGTGAGATCCCGGCTCTGACCAGTGACGACACGGAGGTAGAGCGTGCAGCCCGGGTCATTAAGGGACTGGGGACCTGTAAGCAGGAGTATCTTCTGCCCATCATGGGCGGCGAGGATTTCTCCTTCTTCACGGAGAAGATTCCGGGCGCTTACATGATCCTTGGCGCCAAAGACCCCAACCGTCCGGGCACGCCCCACCACAATCCCAGCTTTATGATCCGGGAAGAAGTGTTCCGTTATGGACTGGAGGCCATGCTTGGCCTGTACTTTGATGTTACCGAGCAGCTGTAAGCTGGTGAGTGCAATAAAAAAGAGCTCCCTGATTATATCAGGGAGCTCTTTATCTGTTTGTATTAGCCCAGCAGAGGAACGATAAAGTTGACCCAAAGCGCACTGAGCGGCATAACAAGAACCATGGCAGGGATCATGTCGGCAATAGGGAAATCCCGAATCTTTGAAATACGCAGACCGGTGGCAATGAGCAGAAAGCCGCCGCAGGCTTTGAAGTCAGCAATCATGACCGGCGTGGTCAGCGGGAAAATGGCCTCAGCTGCCATATACAGGCAGAAAAAAATAATGAACTGCGGCACGGCAATGGCGGCGACCACAGCGCCCAGCGAGCAGGCAAAGACCACGGCAGTGAAGAAATCCAGAACAGATTTGGAGAGCAGGATCGTCACATTGCCGGTCATGCCGGCGTCTAGGCTGCCATAGATTCCCGTACTGCTGATGCAGAAGAGCACGATGGCCGTGACCAGCAGGGACAGATATTCTGCACGGGATATGGATCCGGAGGTGCGGCTGCCGAACAGACGGACAAAAGGCTTTTCCAACAGGCCGGCACCGCGGGCAATGGCCTGTCCCACATGGAGGAGTAGACCGATAGAAGTACCCAGTACAACAGCGAGGATGACAGCGGGCATGTTTTCCATCAGAATAATGGAGGAAATGCCCATACCCATGGCACAGATCCCGAAAATGGAGTTCAACTTTTCCGTAAAATCTGCACTGAGCTTGTGGCCGAACAGAGCGCCGGCCAGGCCGCCGAGCGCTACGCTGAGAACATTGACGATAATTCCGATCAAACTGAGTCCCTCTCTTTTCTTTATTTTTTTAATATAATTTTAACATTTTTGTACTAATTTGAAAAGTAGAATATGGAAGAAAAAAGAAATTTGCGTGGTCCGGCTGAAGGACCGCGCAAATTTCTTTGCTCAGGCTTATTTAATAAAAGCGGCACCGGGGTTAAATCACATAATTGTCCCCATCTTCAGAGGCCATCAAATCGGCCAGCGTGATGCCGTCAAAGAAATCGCTGACCAGCTTATCCAGCTTGCGCCACATGGGCAGAGTGCGGCATTCTGCAACGCGGGGACAGCTGACAGGCTCGCTTTCCAGACAGGAGACCGGAACCAGACTGCCCTCGGTCAGGCGCAGGATGCTGCCCACAGTGTATTCCTCATGAGCGCGGGTCAGACGGTAGCCGCCGCC
>CAKTGW010000330.1 GCA_934561725.1 uncultured Oscillospiraceae bacterium | reverse complement strand
CTTCACATGGATATATTTGCTCTTCCAGTACGGAATGGAGAGAAATACAGCCACTACCAGGGCGGAGAGCAGCTTCAGGTAATTCGTATTCAGCCCCATAGCCAGTACGGCCTGGATGACGATATAATACAGTACACCGCCAATGGAGACCGCCAGCAGCTTCAGACCAAAATTGTGGAAAATTTTGGAGAAGGCCACTTCACCGATGATCACGGCGGCCAGACCGATAACGATGGCGCCGCGGCCCATATTGATTTCGCTGGCGCTGCTGTACTGGGCCATCAGTGCACCGGACAGGGCCACAAGACCGTTGGAGACCATCAGGCCAAGAACCTTGCTCACATCCGTGTTGATGCCCTGTGCGCGGGCCATGTTCTGGTTAGAGCCTGTGGCGCGGAGGGAGGCGCCCAGCTCTGTACCGAAGAACCAGTACAGCACCGCGATGATCACAATGGTAAACAGGCCGACCACAAAGATCGGGTGGCAATAGAAGGGACGTGCGCCCTTGGCCACATCCTGCACAAAACGCAGGGATACCAGCAGACGATCCAGCGTTTTGGGATCGGTGACACTGATGGCTACCGTATTTTTCATGCCCATGATGGCCATGTTGATGGAATACAGCGCCATCTGCGTGAGAATGCCGGCCAGAATAGCCGGTATGCCGCAGGCTGTGTGAAGCAGTCCGGTAACAAGGCCGGCCAGCATGCCGGCCAGAAGCGCTGCGAGAAGTGCGATCCAGATGTTTACGCCGGAGGTAAACAGCATGACAAAAGTGGCGGCGCCTGTGCAGAAAGAGCCGTCCACAGTCAAATCGGCAATATCCAGGATCTTATAGGTGATGTACACGCCAATCGCCATAATGCCCCAGATCAGGCCCTGAGAAATAGCGCCCGGCAGAGCGTTGACGAAGTTTAGCAGGCTCGTCATAGGTTTCTCCCTCTATTCTTTCAATATTCTATAAATAGCAAAAGACAGCGGGAAAGGAAAAGTCCTCTCCCGCTTCTTTTTATGTTCCGGATCACTCAGGCTGCCGGAGTAATTGCCTCGTAGCCGTCAGGAACAGTGAGATTCAAATCAGCGCAGATTGTCTCGTTATACTTTTTGGTGAACTGAGGTGCGTATTCGATGGGCATTTCAGAGACATCAGCCTCACCCTTCAGGATCTTGACAGCCATCTTACCGGTTGCCACACCCAGATCATAGTAGCTGATGGAGAGCGTTGCCACGCCGCAGCCGCTGCAGATGCCCTCTTCACCGGCGATAACGGGAATGCCGGCAGGACGGCAGATGTTATCGATGATGCCGGTGTTGTTTGCACAGGTGTTATCTGTGGGAACATAGATCACATCGCTGTTGTCAGCGGCATTCTGAACCACAGAAGCCATATCGTTGGTGTCAGCGAATGCATACTGTGCACAGGTGTAGCCCAGGTCTTCCAGATACTTCTGAACGTTGTCTACCTGATACTGGCTGTTGGGCTCAGCGGAGCAGTAGAGCAGACCCACAGTCTTGGCGTCGGGGAACCACTCCTTCACCATGGCGGCCTGCTGGTCCAGCGGGGCCAGGTCAGAGGTGCCGGACACGTTCGTGCCGATGGTCCCGGTGAAGTCCGGGATGCTCAGAGCCACGCCGTACTCGGTAACAGAGGTGCCCAGCACGGGAATGTCGGCCGTTGCGGTTGCAGCTGCCTGAAGAGCGCCGGTGGCGTTGGCCATGATCAGATCCACATTGGAGGCCACAAAGCCGTTGACAATGGTGGAGCAGGTGGGCGTATCGCCGGCGGCGTTATCGACCTTGATCTCGACTGCATCGCCAAAGACCTCTTTCAGAGCGTCCTCAAAACCCTGGGTCGCAGCATCCAGAGCGGGATGCGGTGCCAACTGGCAGACGCCGACCACATAGGTC
>CAKTGW010000329.1 GCA_934561725.1 uncultured Oscillospiraceae bacterium | reverse complement strand
GTAATACACATCATTGGCCTGAATCGAAGAGACGGAGGACAGGGTACCGTTGCGATAGACTGTAACATTGCCGGAGCTGAACGGCAATGTTACACTGCCATTTGCTGCTACAAAAGGTCCGTGCGTCTCTTCGGAAATCAGAGATGCGTAGTCCACTTGGCCATTGGTCACTGCAAAGCCCAGCGTTGAGGCATAAACGGCGCCGGACGCGTTTTTACAGGTCAGCAAATTGGCAAATATTGTCACGCACTGGCCGCGGGTAAGCGCATCACCGCGAGAGGCATTCAAGCCATCCAGCAGTCCGATACTGGCAGCTTTATTGATCTGCGCCATGGGGAATGAGCCAACCAGCACGCTGGAATCATAGCCCAGCATTTTGAGCAGAGCGCTGCAGGCCTCTTCCAGCTTGATGGCGCCTTCGGGGCGGAAGCTGCCATCCACATAACCGACGACCCAGTTTTGGTCTACGGCGATCCGGATATATTCACTGGCCCAATGGCTGCTCTTTACGTCCCGGAATACAGAATAGCCGCTGCCGCCGATACTGTCCCTATAGTCAGAGGCCATGGTCATCATCTTGGTGAACTGTGCCCGGGTAACACCGCCGTTTAAATTCAGATTGCCGTTTTCGTCTCCGACCAGAATACCAAGTGCACGGATCAGTTCCAGTCCCTCCGGTTCGGTATCCGCCGCAGCAACCGGTACGGCAAGCGACAGCAGTATACATACAATCAATAAAACTGAGAATAATCTGTTTTTCACTGTGTTTCCTCCCTTTTGTCTGTCAATCAAAATGCAGGGCCTCGATGGGATTGAGCCGCGCTGCCTTGCGCGCCGGTAAATATCCGAACAGCACACCGATCCCCGCCGAAATACCAAATGCCAGCATGACCGCTGCGGCGCCGGGATCCACCGTAAAGCTTTCTCCCATCAGGGATGAGACGACCGAGCTTCCGACCGCCGACAGGCCATAGCCCAAAACGATCCCCAGCAGGCCGCCCAGAGCAGATGTCACCGCCGCCTCTATGACAAATTGCTCAAGTATATAACGCTCCTTCGCGCCCAGAGATTTGCGAATGCCAATCTCACGGGTACGCTCCGTTACGGAAACGAGCATAATGTTCATAATGCCAATACCGCCGACCAGCAGCGAAATCGCCGCAATACCGGCCAGGATAAAGACCAGCATATTGATCATGCTGGTCATACTGTCCAGCATCTCGCTCATACTGATGACGGAATATGAATTGTCATCCTGAAACACCTCATACAGGCTGTTTTCAATTGCTTCCTTGCTCTCATCTGCATAGTTTTCATCCCGCATAGTCACAGTATAGCTGTTGATTCTGGCGCCGGACAGCCGTGCAGCTGTTGAATAAGGCAGATAGATTGCATCATCTGTGCCGCCCTCCTCCAGTTCATCATCTACCGCGGTCTGAACGCCGACTATGTTAAATACCGTACCGGCTACACGCAGGGTTTGCCCCACGGCATCTCCGTTGTAATAAGTCTGATTGATATATTCACCAACCACGCAGACATGCTTGCGCTGATCGATGTCTCCGTAGGTGATGCCTCGCCCCTGCGACAGGGTATAGTTTTTGATTTGAAAATAATCCTCACTTACGCCGGAAATACTGGTATAGGACAAGGTCTCACTTTTGATCTTAGCCCGTCCGCTGACTGAAACCTCAGGAGAGATATATTCCAGATATTCGCTGTTTTCATCTACGATCTCGTACATCTGATCAACAGTAACATTGCGGGTCGAGCTGCCGCGGCCGTTGATCATAACTGTCATGCTGTTGGTACCCAGACTGGAAAAGCTGTCTGTCACATAATTTGACAGGCCATTGCCCAAGCCGACAATAACAATAACCGCCATAACACCGATGATAATACCAAGCATTGTCAGAAAGG
>CAKTGW010000328.1 GCA_934561725.1 uncultured Oscillospiraceae bacterium | reverse complement strand
GAGGAGGGCGGAGCATGAGCGGTGCATATGACCGTGAGGTGGAAGCGGCCATGCTGCGCAGGTCGTTTCCGGAGATGACGGACAGCGACCGGACAGGGCAGATCCTGGCAGGTGCGCTGCGCAGCCGGCTTACGCCGAAGCAGCGGCAGACTTTATTGCTGCACTATGTGCGCGGGATGAGTGTCTCGCAGATCGCGCGGCTCAGGGGCGTCTATCCGTCCACGGTATGGCGGACGCTGCACCGGGCCAGAAAAGAGCTCTTCTGGGCCATGCGGCTGGGAGGCGTGGACATACGCGAATGATTGTGCTACAATAGTCAAAAAACGAAAAGGAACGGAATATGTCGAAAACACTCAAAAGCATTTGTTTGATCTGTATTCTGGCGCTCTGCTGTACCGCCTGTACCACACGGCCCGAAGAATCTGTGGATCCCTATGCCGGCATGGTACAGGTGAACGATGGAACAGGTATGGTCTGGCTGCCGGAAATAGAAGAGCTTCAGCCAAGTCTGCTGCAGGCGGCAGATTTCACGGCTGAGGATGGTGTGGTCAGCTATGCGGGCGCATTTACCCGCGGTATTGATGTATCCGAGCATCAGCTGGAGATCGATTGGGCGGCTGTTGCAGCGTCCGGTATGGCAGACTTTGCATTTATCCGGGCGGGCTACCGGGGATATACCCAGGGGCAGCTCTATGAGGATCCCTATTTCCGCAACAACATGGAGGAGGCGGCCGCCAACGGCATAGAGATCGGCGTATATTTCTTCTCACAGGCCATTTCAGAGGAAGAGGCTGTGGAGGAGGCAGAATTTCTTCTGGACCTGATCGGCTCTTATCAGATCGATTGCCCTGTGGTATACGACTGGGAACCCATGCATCTTGCCGAGGCACGCACGGAGGGACTGGACAGCGAGACGCTGACAAACTGTGCGCTGGCCTTCTGCCGGACGATAGAGGCTGCGGGCTATACGCCCATGGTGTATTTTTACAGACATCTTGGCTATCACAATTATGAGCTTGGACGTCTGGCAGACTATGACTTCTGGGTGGGCGCGCCGGGGGATGCACCGGACTTTTATTATGTGCACAGCTGGTGGCAGTATTCCTATACGGCATCGGTACCGGGCATAGAGGGAGATGTGGATCTGAATCTGCATTTTACCGCACTGCCGCAGCCGGAAGAGAGCGCGGCTCCCGAAGCGTGAGGATGAAAACAGAAAAGCTCCGCAGGACAGGCAGTCCTGCGGAGCTTTTGCAATTATTTAAGGGGTTCCTTATTGACCGGGTAAGAAGCTCATCACAGCTCGCCGGCTTCCAGCAGATCGCTGAGGCGGTACAGGACCAGCAGGCGCAGGCGCTGGCCGGGATCCTCAAGATCAAGATGGAAGATCTCGCAGATACGCCCGATATGATAGATCACGTTGTTGCGGTGCATGTGCAGCAGTGCAGCCGTTTTTGTGAACTGGCGGTCAAAGCTCAGGAAGATGAAAAGAATGCGGTAGTAATCCGTCTTATGGTCAATATCGTAACGGCGGATCTGATCCAGCACACCCAATTCCCGCTGCTGACCGCTCAGCAGCATATAGATGTGATAGTCGGCAAAGCGGAAGATACGGCGCTGCATCTCGCTGTTGTCCAGCATATTTTCCGACCGCTGAACAGAGGAGAGGCGGCGGCCCAGCTCCAGAGCGCTTTGGGCCTGCAAATAGGCTTGCCGCAGAGTTTCCAGTCCGAGAAAGCTCTCACTGACGCCGGAATAGGCCCGGTTGACTTGCAGATACTCGCTGAGTGTTTCGAAAAAGGCAGTGTTCTTTTCGGCGTTTGTGCTGTTTTTTGGGTACATCAGGATATTCTTATTTTGAAGGATCATGCGCACATGGGGAAACAATGTGGAGAGATTCTGCATGGCATGCTCCAGATACAGAGC
>CAKTGW010000327.1 GCA_934561725.1 uncultured Oscillospiraceae bacterium | reverse complement strand
AAAAGCTCATCCTGTACATTCAAGTACAGGATGAGCCCTGGATCAATATAAAGCGCCGATCAGTAGGTCACATGTATCTGGCTGAGCTTTCCGCCTGTGGGATCCGGCCGGTTCCGCTTTCCCGTTATGCTGTTCAGTGTGATTTTTCCGATACACAAATTATTCAGGCCCCGGCACCGGTCAAGAGGATATTCATTCTGGTCATAGTGTTCCAGGATCAAACGCAGCCCCTTGATCTTCTCCGTTTCATCCTCCACAAAGGTGCAGCTGCCGAATCCGATAACGCTTTCATATCTTGTCGTAATGCCATGGGGCGTTTTCTGAATACCCAAAAATGTATTGCCTTCCATACACACTCGCGGGTCATCCCGCAGCATATCCAGCTTCATTCCCTCTCTGGCGCAATGAAAATAAACGACCGGCATATCGTCTACGACCTCCATACCGAATGAGACCGGCACCACATACGGATATTCGCCGCCCTGCATTCCGATACATACGGAGTCGCATCTTCTCAAGATCTCAATGATCTCTTTCCTGTCCGATACCTCGCGTTCTTTTCTTCTCATTTTTGTCCCCCGCTTTTGTATATATTTGCCTCTGCCGCTCAGCGGATCTGTCCATTTCCGCGGATAATATACTTATATGTGCAGAGCTCCATCAGTCCCATAGGGCCTCTGGCATGGAGCTTCTGTGTGGAAATTCCCATTTCGCAGCCCAGTCCGAATTCGCCGCCGTCAGTGAAGCGGGTAGATGCATTCCAATACACCGCGGCACTGTCCACCTGTGCCAGAAACTGTCCGGCTGCTGCGGCATCCTCTGTAACGATTGCATCGCTGTGGCCTGTACTATGCGCAGCAATATGTGCGATTGCCGCATCTACACCATCCACTACGTCCACAGCAAGGATGTAATCCAGAAATTCCGTATCAAAGTCCTGTGCTCCGGCGGGTACGCCATGGGCATACTGTGCCGCAGCAGGGCTCAGCCGCAGCTCTATGCTGTGCTCGCCCCGTTCTGTCCGCTCAACGGTTAGACGATGCTCCAGCCGGGGGAGGAAGTCCGCAGCAACCATGCGATCCACAAGGCACACCTCACAGGCGTTGCATACGCTGGGTCTGCTGGCCTTTGCATTCTCCACAATATTCAGCGCCTTATCCAGATCAGCCTGTGCGTCTACATAAATATGGCAGATTCCCGTGCCGGTCTCAATACAGTTTACCGTGGCATTTTCCACACAAGTGCGGATCAGTCCGGCACCGCCGCGCGGGATCAGCAAATCGATTTTCCCTTTAGCCGTCATCAGTTCCCGGGCGCTGGCGCGGTCTGTATCCTCTACAAGATTGACCGCCGTCTCCGGCAATCCGGCGCTTTTCAGTCCCTGCCGCAGCGCTTCCACAATGGCCTGTGCACTGTGCCACGCTTCCTTCCCGCACCGAAGTACGCAGGCCGATCCAGCCTTCACGGCCAGAGCAGCTGCATCACTGGTCACATTCGGCCGGCTCTCGTAAATAATCGCGATCACGCCCATGGGTACCGCTGTTTTCTCAACGATCAGCCCATTCGGCCGCTCTACGCGGGCGAGAATGCGCCCTACCGGATCCGGAAGCGCAGCCACCTCCTGTATTCCCTGCGCCATCCCCTGGACCCTGTCGGCGCTCAGTGCCAGGCGATCCAGCATGACCTCGCCGATATGTCCTCTGGCCGCCTCCATATCCTTCCGGTTAGCTTCCAGGATCGCGCCGCTGTTGTCCAGCAGCGCCTGTGCCATAGCGAGCAACGCCCGGTTTTTTGTATCTGTATCTGCCAGTGCCACGGCAGTCTTTGCCGCAACAGCATCGGCTATGATCGCACTTGTCTCCCTCATTGCTGCCTCCTTCCCATAAAACGGGTCCCTACGGCCCGGCCATCCACAATATCATAAAGTCTTGCCGGATCG
>CAKTGW010000326.1 GCA_934561725.1 uncultured Oscillospiraceae bacterium | reverse complement strand
CATGCCAATCATGCAAATCGCCTCCTATAGCTGTATGCTGCTGGTGGCCTGGCTGGGCGCACGTATCATTGTCTCTACACACGAAACAGCCATGACCACAGGCCAGCTGATGAGCGTAATTTCTTATTCCACCCAAATCCTGAGCAGTCTAATGATGTTGTCGATGATTTTTGTCATGCTGACCATATCAAAGGCCTCCGGCGAACGTGCCTATGAAATTCTCTGTGAAGAGAGTTTGGTAGAGAACCCGCAAAACGGTATTACCGAAGTTCCTGATGGCCGGATCGAGTTTCGTAATGTGAATTTCAGCTATTCCGGTTCCGCCGACCGACTAAGCCTTAAAAATATCTGCCTCAATATCCGTAGTGGCGAAACGATCGGTATTATCGGCGGAACCGGCAGTTCAAAATCTACGCTGGTACAGATGATCCCGCGCCTTTATGATCCGCTTGACGGCACAGTTCTTGTCGGCGGAATCGATGTGCGCAGCTATGATCTGGAAAGTCTGCGCAATTCTGTTGCCGTTGTCCTGCAAAAAAACGATCTGTTTTCCGGAACGATCAAGGAAAATCTGCGTTGGGGCAATGAACATGCAACGGATGAAGAGCTGGAGCATGTATGCCGTCTGGCCTGCGCTCACGATTTTATCAGCGAATTTCCCGACGGCTATGATACCTATATTGAGCAGGGCGGTACCAATGTGTCCGGAGGACAGAAACAGCGTCTATGTATTGCCCGCGCACTGCTGAAGCATCCCAAAATTCTGATTCTGGATGATTCGACCAGCGCCGTAGATACACATACTGACAGCATGATCCGCAGTGCTCTGCGCACCCAGATTCCGGATACAACAAAAATTATCATTGCCCAGCGCGTATCTTCTGTTCAGGAGGCCGACCGCATCATTGTTATGGACGGTGGACGTATCAGCGCTGTGGATACACACGAAAATCTGCTGAAGAGCAATGAGATCTACAGAGAGGTTTACGAATCTCAAATGAAGGGAGATGAACAGAATGCCTAGACCCATGGGACCACGCCCGATGATGACCGGCCAGCCTGTCAAGCTGGATAAAAAGGCGCTTTCGCGTTTAATGAGCTATTTCCGCCGCTACTGGCTTCAATTGGTGGTCGTTCTTCTCTGCATTCTGGTCAGTTCTCTTGTAAATGTTGCAGGCTCACTGTTTATAAAGGACCTGATTGATGACTATGTCAAACCGCTTCTGCTGGATGCCGATCCGGTATTTGATGGACTTCTGCAAATGATTCTGCGCATGGCGTTTATTTTCCTGTTTGGCATTATTTGCTCTCTGTCCTATAACCTCATTATGGTTTACATTTCACAGGGTGTTCTGAAGGAAATCCGGGACGATATGTTTGCCCATATGCAGAAACTGCCCATCCGCTATTTTGACAGCCATACACACGGCGATGTGATGAGTTACTATACCAACGACACAGATACCCTGCGCCAGATGATCTCTCAAAGTATTCCTCAGATGATATCCAGTGTAATTACCATTGTGTCCGTATTCTGCACCATGCTTTACCTGAATATCTATATGGCATTGTTTGTATTGCTGTTTGTTTTTCTGATGCTGCGTGTTGTTAAAGTACTCGGCGGAAAAAGCGGCCGGTATTTTGTGCAGCAGCAGCGCTCTCTGGGACGTTTAAACGGTTATATTGAAGAGACCATCAACGGTCAAAAAGTCATCAAGGTCTTTTGCCATGAAGAAAAATCCAAAGAGCAGTTTGACGCTCTGAACGAAGAGCTGCGCACCAATGCCGCCGCGGCCAACGGCATATCCCTTACTATGATGCCCATTTTGGCTAATCTCGGAAATCTGCAATATGTACTCCTTGCAATTATTGGCGGTGGGCTTGCCTGTTTTGGTATCAGCGGTATACAATTGGGTACGGTTGCTGCCTTCCTCCAGTTGAG
>CAKTGW010000325.1 GCA_934561725.1 uncultured Oscillospiraceae bacterium | reverse complement strand
CTACATAATACTGCTCATCCAAGGGCTTGTTCTTGTCAATAACATAAGAAGCATAGTCGCCCAGGCTGTTGTAAAACTGATCGTATGCCGTCTTATAAAAATAATTGAACTCAGCAACTGTATAGTCGGTATCGCCTATGCTGACGGCTGCAGTCTTTGTATAAAAATAGTTGGAGTTAATAACAAAGCTGCCGATAATCAGCACAACAACCAGCACTGCGGCAATGCCTCCCAGTACGCGGTTGCGTGTCTGGTTTCCAGCCTGCCCGCCGGATTTTTTGTTCTGTGATGCACTCATGGTATCTTCTTCCTTTGCAGTGAATTATAAAGTAACAGCGCTATTATATCCCATACCTGCGGCCTGCGCAAGCTAAAATTTACCACACAGCCGGGTTTTGAGCCGCCCGGCATCCGCTCCGCTCAGGCCGCAGGCCGTCAGATAGTCTGCCGCAGAGCCATATTCCTGTGTGAGATATGCCAGAAAAGCGCGCATTGCACTCGGCTCCGTGCGGTAAAACGGACAGTCCAGATCGCCGCCGCACAGCTGCTGCTGACGTTCCATTTCGCCATACATTTCCCGCAGATAGATCTCGCTTACACAGTAGTCTGCCGTCACATCCTCCGGACAAACGCCGCACAGTGAAAGGAGCAGTGCACTGATGAGCCCTGCTCTGTCCTTGCCTGTAGTACAGTGAAACAGCGTACAGCCCTCTGTCCACGCCAGCGTATGCAGCACTTCGGCCATCCAGGCCTTCTGCTCCTCAGCCATACGGATATAATGCACTGCCCAGTCAAAATGTATTTCCGGCTGCACATGAAGTGCCGCGCCGGCGGCTGCCGCATCAAACATGGGAATATTGATATACTCAATGCCTTCCATACTGCCCAAAGGATCCGGCACGCGGGTACACTCCGGTGCGCTCCGGAAATCGATCACGGTCCTCAGACCGGTCTTTATCAGGAGCGTCCAGTCGCCGGGCTCGATATGCTGCGGCACCGCAGAGCGCAGAAATACACCATAGCGCGTCATGCCGCCGAGCACAGCCCAGCCGCCCAGATCCCGCAGATTGGGAATGCCGGAAACGGGAAGTCTCTTGAACCCCTGCATAGTCCACCTCCTGAACATATATGTATTGTAGCACAGCCTGCGGGCTGTATGGTTACAAAACTATGAAATCTTCAACACTGGCTCTATTATATGCCATCAGCTCAGCTTGTCAAATATCCGGAGCAAAAAACGTTACAGAAAATACAACATTTCCGCCGAAAACCGTTTATAATAAATATAAATAACTTTATTTGAAAAGAAGGGGTTTCCATGCTTGAAATTACGCAGCATCCGCCCATGACTGATGAAGAAAAAAAGGCTGCCCGGCGCGAGATCAAGGCTTTGCAGAAGGAGCTGCTCAGCCTGCAGCAGCCGCTGAAGGAGGCCCGGATCCCGGTCCTGCTGCTGTTTGAAGGTCCCAGCACTGCCGGAAAAGGCAGTATGATCGCTCAGGTCATCTCTGAACTGGATCCCAGAGGCTACCAGGTCTATTCCTACGCCGCTCCCACAGAACAGGAGCTGCGCCATCCCATGCTCTGGCCCTTCTGGTGCCATCTGCCCGCCCGCGGCCAAATGGCTGTACTGGATCATGGCTGGTATGACCGGGCCGACCGTGCCCTGCGCTGCGGCGATGACCGCAGTGAGCTGGTACGCTCTCTGAACACCTTTGAGCGCCAACTGGCTGACGACGGCTGCCTGATCCTGAAGTTCTGGCTGAACATCAGCCGCAAGGAGCAGAAGCGCCGGTTGGAAAAGCTGGCCGGAGATCCCGCCGAGGCCTGGCGTGCTACCGAAGATGCCTGGAAGCAGAACAGAGACTGGGACGCATATCTCACCCGTTCAGAAGCGCTGCTCTCTGCCACCCACAGCCAGCACGCGCCATGGCATGTGGTCTGTAC
>CAKTGW010000324.1 GCA_934561725.1 uncultured Oscillospiraceae bacterium | reverse complement strand
ACCATATTGGCTGCAATGGTGTCCAATGTCTGCTCCGAAAGAGAATAAGCGATCAGCTGCTTATAGATCTTGAAATATTTTTGAAGCAGCGTATCCTCACGGTCAGAGGTCTCGCGAAAAATATGGTTCTGTATCTCATTCAGCGTACAGTGCAGAGGAATGGCCACAATGGGTAAATTGCGCTTGTTCGCCTCGTCGATCATCACCTGCGGGATCTCCGGCCAGTATTTGTCTGCTTTTACGCCGATACCTGCGCAGGCCAGCTCTGAGAGCTTGGACACCAGCTTGCGCTGCAAGGCCGGATCATCCCGGAAAATATACCCGGACGAAAGGACAAAATCTCCCGGCAGCATCCAGTCAAAGCCGTCAGGACAATCAACAACACTGGCATTGCGGATCAGATTATTCACGCCTTTTGCACCGGCAACCAGCTGCAATTCCGAGAGCTCAGGCGCATTGAGCAGCCCCTTTATCGTAAATCCCATAAAGCCCTTCTCCTCTATAAGCAGATGAAATGTTCTATTTGTGCATTTTATCACAATATATTTCAGCATTCAAGTTCTGCATTTTATAATTGACGTTTGTGAAAAAAGATGGTAGTATCGGAATATATTGAGCTTTACTTGTCTGTTTTGCCTGCTGCCACATCAATTTGATTACGGAGGTCCATCATGATTTTTGACAAGCTGGACAATGCCCGCCTCTATTACGGCATGGGCAAAAAATTTGAGGATGCATTTGAATTTCTGAAGAAAACCGATTTTTCCAACATGCCCGCCGGTGTATACTCCACCATGATCGACGGCGAGGAAACGCCCTTTAAGGTCAAGCGCTATGATTCCCGCCCGATCACTGACTGCAAATTTGAAAAGCACGAGCATTGCATTGATCTGCAGTATATTGTCAGCGGCCGCGAATATTTCTGCTACGCCCCCTATGGCGACGATCTGATCCGCGTGGGCGACAATCTGAGTGATGACTGCGTCTATTACAAGGATGTGGGCAGCCGCGTTGAGCTCAAGCAGGGCATGTTTGCCATGGCACTGACCAACGATGTGCATATGCCGGAGCTGCGCATTGGCGACGAGCCTGTCCCTGTTGTAAAGGCGATCGTGAAGATCCACAATCCGTAACTGTAATTTTGTCCGAACAAAAAAGTCCTCTCCCGCTTAATACAGGAGAGGACTTTTATATTTTTGTTCGCAGCTACATGCGCTACTCCTTGAAGATCATATTGGCAAAAACGTGCTCCATACGTTCATTGGGAAAATGCTCGTCAATAATCTCCTCGACTGCATTCTGCGGCGCTTCGCCCTTCAGGCGCTCAGCCCAGCGATCCATCGCCCCAAGCGTGACTGCCGCATCAAGCGTCAGAAAAAGGACCAGGGCCCAGGTGAGGATCTTCCCTGCCCGGTTCGGAAGGTGCAGAATTGCCTTCGCCATACGGGGATAGATATTTTTGATCCACATAACGCCCAGAAAGCCCCAGAAAACAGAATAAAGCAGGCATATCCGGCCGTTCAGATTCAGGGGGAAATTACTGTAATCCCATGACCGCGAACCGAACAGCATTTCCTGCCCCCAGGAGCAGACATATTCCACAACGCTGCCCACCAGCATTCCGCCCGCAAAAGAAATGATACTGCTGTGATTCCTGTATTTATACAGTGCAAGCGTAAGCGCCGCAGCACCCACGCCATAAAGCAGATTGAACGGCCCATAGACAAGCCCTGATCTGGACTCAAAATAGCCGTTGCGGATAAAGCACCACAAAAGCTCCACCACAACACCCGCAAAGCTGCCGATCACACAGACCAGCATCAGTTTATAAATATTCAGACCCTGAGCAAAATGGCGCTTGCGCTGCTCCTGAAGATCGATCACGGAATTGGCCGGCGCGGGCGGCAAAAGCAGATGCTTGCGTCGGCTGGCTTCCACATCATGCAG
>CAKTGW010000323.1 GCA_934561725.1 uncultured Oscillospiraceae bacterium | reverse complement strand
GAATCGGCGTGGGACTGGTATTTGGCTGTGCCGTGTTTGCACTTGTTATGCTCAAGGGCGATGTACTTGCCGGAGTATTTTCCCCTGATGCCGAGGTAGTGCAGAGGGGCTTTGAATATCTGAAGGGCTTTGCGCCGGAGACGATCATGACCGCTGTTTTGTTCAGCATGGTCGGCTATTTCAACGGCAACGACCAGACGGTGTGGGTCATGGCTCAGGGGCTTATCCAGACGCTTCTGGTGCGCCTGCCTCTGGCATATTTTATGAGCATTCAGCCCAATGCCAGCCTGACAAAGATCGGTCTCTCCGCACCTGTGTCCACAGCTGTCGGCATTGTTTTGAATATCGCATTTTATGTGTATTGGAACCGAAAGCTCCGGGACACGGCTTCCGCAGCGCCGGCCGTCTGAAGGGCAGAGATATCCGGAAGCAGAAAAAAGAGCGGGTATCCGGTTTTATACCGGATACCCGCTTCTGATATACGATTCGGTTTTTGTATTTTCACGGCAGGATCATCGGTCATAGTTTTCCAGGAAGGAGTGCTCTTCCCCACGGGTCTTGTAGCCCGGGAAGGTATCGAGGGAGACAGAATGAATACTGTTGAAGATGGATTTTTCCATGTTGGGGTTATCCCGTTTCAGGCGGCGCAGCAGGGTTTTGATCTCCTGACGTTTGGAGCCGCCCCCGCCGTTGTCGCAGATGGTGCAGTTTTCCGTGAAGCGGCAGGCGCACTGAATGAACTCCAACTGGTTATACTGCCGCCAGGCGATGATGTCCTCCTCGTGGATGCAGTACATGGGGCGGATCAGCTCCATGCCCTCGAAGTTGTCGCTGTGGAGCTTGGGCAGCATGGCCTGAAGCTGTGCGCCGTAAAACATGCCCATGACGGTCGTCTCGATCACATCGTTGAAGTGATGACCAAGTGCGATTTTGTTGCAGCCCAGCTCCTTGGCCTTGCTGTAAAGATAGCCCCGCCGCATACGGGCGCAGAGGTAGCAGGGCGACTTTTCGCTGCTGTTGGCCACCTCAAAAATATTGCTTTCAAACACAGTGATGGGGATGTGGAGCAGTGCGGCGTTGCTCTCGATCCGCTGGCGGTTGATGGCATTATAGCCCGGATCCATGACCAGAAAAACCAGCTCAAAGGGGACGTCACTGTGGCGGTGCAGCTCCTGCATCAGTTTTGCCATCAGCATGGAGTCCTTTCCGCCGGAAATACACACGGCGATTTTGTCTCCGGATTGGACCAGCTCGTATTTTTTTACCGCATAGATAAACGGCCTCCACAGCTTGCTCCGGTATTTTTTGATGATGCTCCGCTCGATCATCTGATAAGCTTCTAATGTTCTTGGCATGGACGATTTCTCCCTTACGATCTCTTTCGCCGCTGGCACAGAGGATCATTTTACAAGGTCCAGATAGCAGCGGTCAAAAATTTGCAGAAATTCTGCGATCTCCTCTGCCGTTGTCAGGTGGCTGAGGCTGATGCGCCACGAGGGAAGCGCATTTTTCCGGTCACGGCTTACCGCAAACACGGCTTTGGACGGTGTGCCTGCCACAGAGCAGGCGGACTTTACCGACACACAGACGCCGTGCTTTCCTAATTCCTGTTGGAATACCGTACCCTTTACGCCGCAGACACTCAAATTCAGAATATGAGGGACGGCGTTTTCCGGGCTGTTGAAGCGGACTGCCGGATATTTTGCAAGCTCTGTACGTAAAAGACTGTTTAACGCCTTGACGTGGGCGATCCGCTGCGCCTGATTTCCCAATGCCAGATGCAGAGCCTTCTCAATGGATACTGCCAGCCCCAGCGCGGGCGTGCCGCTGCGGTAGGGCGTAGTGCTGCCGCCGCCGTGGATCTGCGGCTCAATGACCAGGTCTTTTTTCTTGAGCAGCAGACCGCTGCCGTTGAGTCCGTAAAATTTATGGGGAGCAATGCTCATAGTATCTGCGGCATTCAGCACCAGGCCGGT
>CAKTGW010000322.1 GCA_934561725.1 uncultured Oscillospiraceae bacterium | reverse complement strand
GCTCTCATTCGTCCGCGCCAGCCGGGGACCGCCTGGCCAGAGCTCGTCAAATTCTATCATCTACGTACTGCCTCCGTTCACATCATCTGCCGATGGTAATATCATGGAATGAAAAAGGGCGGTATGAAACCATACCGCCCATAGCAGACATGTACTGTCTTACTCCTCGACAATAGCCTCAGTGGGGCACTGCTCAGCGCAAGCACCGCAGGAAACGCAGACATCAGCATCAATGACATAGATGCCGTCACCCTCAGAGATAGCCTCAGTGGGGCACTGAGCTGCGCAAGAGCCGCAAGCAACGCAGGAGTCGGTAATTTTGTAAGCCATATTCGTAACCTCCATTCTATTTTTGTCAGACGGCTGACCCGCCTGACCTAAAGTACGAAAACATATTACCACAAATAGCGAAAAAAGCAACCACATTTTTTTGAGAATGCATCCTTTTTTGGCCAGATAAATTGATCAGATCATAAGAATTAAAGAAAAAACGTGTGCGCGTAAGAAAAAATGAGATAATGCCAGATTAGTCATGGAAGATCAGAAATAATGGTCAGGAATGGTCAAAAATTAAAGTTGCTAATTTGACTATTCCTGACTATTATATAGTCAAAGGTCAGGAAAAGTCAGATATGACAAAAAGAGATCAATTGAAGGTGACGAAATGGCGACCAGTGATTTGATTGCGCGGTTCATTATGGACGAGTTGGAAAGCCAGGGCTTTGCAGAGCTGCGCCGGTCCAGTTTGGCCGAGCAGTTTTCCTGTGTGCCCAGCCAGATCAACTATGTGATTTCTACCCGGTTTTCTCCGGAAAGAGGATTTGTGGTAGAGTCCAGAAGAGGCGGCGGCGGTTACATACGTATTCGCCGGGTGCAGCCCTCACCGGGGCAGCTGGTCATGCACATAGTCAACGCTGTGGGCGGCAGCTTGGATCTGCCTACTGCAACGGCCTTTGTCTCCAATGCCCTGTCCGCCGGGGCGCTGGATCAGGAGAGCGCAAAGCTGATCCTGTCCGCCGTAGGCAACAATGCCCTGCGGCCTGTGCCTCAACAATATCGGGACACAGTGCGTGCCTCGATTTTTAAACAGCTGCTCATTACCACAATTTCTTAATGAAAGGATGTTTGAATTATGAAATGCGAAAAATGCAATGAAAGAGAAGCCAACTTCTTCTACACTTCCAATATAAACGGTAAAGTAACCAAGCGCTGCCTGTGCTCTGAGTGTGCGGCAGAGGAGGGATTGATGGATCACAACGAGATGTTCCACAATTTCTTCCGTTCCCCCTTTGAGGGACGCAGTCCCTTCGGAATGCTGAACAGCTTCCTGAATGATGATTTCTGGAGCGACAGCTTCTTCAGCCGTCCCTTTGCTCTTGGAACGGCGACCCGCCCTGTGATCGGGGATGCGGCTCCTGTACAGACCAGCTCTATCCCTGTTGACGCGGGCGAGGAGCTGAAGGCAAAGCGGGAGCTGACACAGCTGAAGGCACAGCTGCAGGCGGCGGTAGAGGCAGAGGACTTTGAAAAGGCCATCAGCCTCAGAGACAAGATCCGCAGCATGGAGAACAAGGCGTAAGCCGATCCGGCGGCGGGGCCTGCGGTCTCGCCGCTCCTGCAGGTTTAAATTCTGCCTGTATGCGGAACATTAGGATATAAGGAGTGATTTACCATGCGTAATTCCGATAGATTTACTGAAAAGGCCAAGAAGGCCATTGCACTGGCTCAGGAGTCGGCCTCTGAGCTGGGTCATAGCTATGTAGGTACCGAGCATATTCTGCTGGGCATCACCCGTGAGGGCGAGGGCCTGGGTGCCAAGGTCCTGCGGGATGCTGGTATGGACGACAAGCTGGTGACAGAGCTGATCGAGCGTTTCGTGGGCCGGGGAACTCCGGGCACACCGGCACAGGGCCTCACGCCCCGTGCAAAGCGCGTGATCGAGCTGGCCATGGCGGACGCTGCACGCCTGGGTCATAAT
>CAKTGW010000321.1 GCA_934561725.1 uncultured Oscillospiraceae bacterium | reverse complement strand
GTGCATAACGGCTGCCGTTTGTGATCACAGATGCATTATCCAGAACGGGATCCAGAACTACACAGCCGTCCAGGGTCACAAGTCCGTATTGATATTGCTGCAGGCCATACTCTTCCGCCATGACCACACCGCCGACATAAGGTACGAGCGGGCCATAGCTGTCCGATGGCGTCAGTTCTGTAAGCGCGCCCTCGGACAGGCGTGTTCCTACCTTCTCCGGCACCGCCGGCTTTGCCAGCCGGCTCCAGTCCGCATAGACGCCGCTGGGCTGCGAAAAGCTGGGCGGCGCGCTGACCTCCGGCGTGGGTGACAGCTCAGACGCCGGTGTTCCGCACCCCGTCAGCAGCAAAAGCAACGCCAAAACCGCCGTAAATTTCTTCATAGCTTAAAACTCCCTGACCGAAACATAGCCGAGCTGACTGATAAGGTACTGTCCCTCTTCTCCCTGGAGCCAGTTCCAGAGCCGGCGCGCCGGGCTGTCCTCTGCCTCGCTCTGCGCCACGACCGCATAGCCGGGTGCCAGGAAGGGATACTCCCCAGCACGGATCGTATCCGCATTGGGCTCCACGCCATCCACGGCAATAATCTTCAGGCCATCGGCCATTTTCATATCATTGGCGTAATAGTATACGCTGTATCCGATGGCGCCATCCGAGCCATCAAAGCTCTTTACCGCCTCCATCAGCCCCATCATGCTGCCGATGATATATTCCTCCGGCGGCTGCATCATTTCCAGACCGCTCATAACGTTTTTGACCATGGCCGCCTGAGAGCCGGCCTCTGCATTGCGCTGGAAGGGGATGATCTCCACATCATTGCCCCCCACCTGTGACCAGTTGGTGATCTCTCCCGTATAGATCTTCTGGATCTGCTCTGTAGTCAGACTGTCCACGGGGTTATCTGCATTGACCACAAATACCAGTGCATCCGTAGAGATGTGAGCCATGTCATAGGCAAAGCCCTCCTGCTTCAGCTCGTCCAGAACATTCTGTGCCGGCTCCGCAACGATCAGCAGATCACAGCCGCCGTACATCAGGTTCCGGAAGGACTGGCTGGTACGGTTGAAGCTGACCAGGTCGCTTACCGCATCCTGATCCTCACCCAAAAGCACGCTGGCCACAGCCTTGGCCATAGGCACCATGGACGTGGAGCCATCCAGTCTGGGGAAATTCTCACGTGTGAATTTGAAGTCATAGTCCTCCACGGCAGGAGATGGCGATTCCTCCGCCGCAGGAGATTCCTTATTTACATTTGTTCCGGCACAGCCGGCCAGAGCCAGCAGCGCCGCTGAAAGCAACAGTGCAATATATTTTCGCATAATCAATTCCTCCTTTGCCTGTTTTCTTCTTAGACGCACCGCAGGTAATTTTTGTTCCATCTTTTTTATCATATTGCTCTCTGCTTTATAGTTATATGGAAATTATGAACAATTTTCTAAAACTGTTTCCATACCTCTTGACAAGAGCAGGTTTTGGTGCTAGATTGTGTTTAGCACTCAGGAGAGATGAGTGCTAGCAAAGAATTTCGGCAACTGCCAGACATGGTGAATGACATGGAAATCAGCGAGAGAAAAAAAAGAATCCTTGCAGCCATCGTGGATGAATATATCTCAACTGCCGAGCCGGTCGGCTCCAAGACCATTGCGCAAAACGCCGGACTTGGTTTTTCCAGTGCAACGATCCGCAATGAAATGGCTGAGCTGACGGCAATGGGCTATCTGGAGCAGCCCCACACCAGTGCAGGACGCATTCCCTCTCCCGCCGGTTATCGCCTGTATGTCAACGAGCTGATGCATCAGCACCGGCTCTCTCTTGAAGAGACGGAGACCATCAACCGTTCGCTGAATCAGAAGATCCACGAACTGGATCAGATGCTCTCTGACGTGGGCAAGATCACCAGCAGCCTGACAAATTATCCGGCACTGGCGCTGGCCGCTCCGGCCGAGCCGGTGACGATCAAGCGGTTTGACCTCATCTATGT
>CAKTGW010000320.1 GCA_934561725.1 uncultured Oscillospiraceae bacterium | reverse complement strand
ATCAGTTATCCGGGCTCCAACACACCGTCGACGATCCACTGCTGCAGAGTGCGGTAAACGCGCTCCTTGGCCGTAAGGCGTTCCTCTTTCTCTACTTTTTTAGGAATAGGCATTGTAACACTCCTTCATCGGGTTGTATGTATTATACTGCAAACATGAAATATATGCAATATACCAGTGGATTAATTGTAAATTATCCCTATATTTTATAGCTTTTTAACCAGATTCATTCTGCAACAATTGTTCGCATCGCATAAAGTAAACCGATATATTGCATTTTAGATATTTTCATGCTATTCTTTAGTCAACTAATATATCGCTCGCTTTAAAAGGAGGAGGTAACATAATGGGAACAGCATCGGGTACCAATCCGGAGCTCCTGCATACCGAGATGAGCCTGGTCAGCCGGACTGCTGCGGTGCGCGGCTCGGCTCCGGATTTTCTCCGTGGGAGCACTGTGGACAAGGTACATCAATTCCATCAGTCCCTGTCGGTTTATCATGAAACGCCCCTGATCCGTCTCAGCGATCTGGCTCAAAAGCTAGGCGTCCGGGATGTTTTCGTCAAGGATGAATCCAAGCGCTTCGGTCTGAACGCCTTCAAGGGACTGGGCGGATTGTTCGCTCTGGCTTCGATCATCTGTCAACGGCTGGGGCTGGATATTGCATCCACCACCTTTGCAGATCTGCAAAAGGAGGAGTACCGCGAAAAAATCCAGAACATGGTCTTTGCCACAGCAACCGACGGCAATCACGGCAAGGGCGTTTCCTGGGCAGCGGGCCTGCTGGGCTGCCAGACCCATGTGTATATGCCGCGGGGCTCCTCAGAGCTGCGGGCTCAGGCCATACGCGATGCCGGCCTTGCCCATGTGGAGATCACCGACATGGGATATGACGACACAGTCCGCTATGTAAGCGTCCTCTGCGAAAAGCACGGCTGGACGCTGGTGCAGGACACCTCATGGCCGGGCTACGAGGACATTCCCACATACATCGCCCAGGGCTACACCACGATGGGCTGGGAAATGGTCCGCCAGCTCAGGGAGCAGGGCGTTGATGCTCCCACCCATGTCTTTCTTCAGGCCGGTGTTGGCGCCATGGCCGGAAGCATCACCGGTTATCTGGTAGGCGTCTACGGAGAAAGGACTCCCACGATCACCATCGTGGAGCCTGAGAACATCGCCTGTATCTATGAATCCGCAAAGGCCGGACGGCCTCAGGCGGTGGAATCCGAAGAAAACACCATTATGGCCGGACTGAACTGCGGCGAACCCTGTACGATTACATGGCCGACTCTCCGCGACTGCGCCGACCACTATGTCAAATGCCCTGACTGGGTAGCAGCCTTCGGCATGCGCGTGCTGGCACACCCCAACGGAACAGACGAGACCATCGTGTCCGGCGAATCCGGTGCCTCCACCACCGGCGCGTTCTGTACGATCATGGAGCGCCCTGACCTGGCAGATATCCGAACCCGGATCGGGCTGGATGAAAACAGCGTGGTGCTGCTCATCAGCACAGAGGGCGACACCGATCCGGAATCCTACCGCAGAATTGTTTATGAAGGAGCCTATGCGACCCCGGAACTGAAAAAATAGAATATTTAGGAGGAAAACAAGATGTCAACTGCTATTGAAAAGACAAAGAAAGCTCCCAGCTTTGGTTATGCACTCTTTACCGTACTCCTCACCTTTTCCATTATTATGATCCCCGCTGTTTTCCTAGGTGCAAAAACGCAGCCTCTTTTCCTTGCATCGTGGATCATTGCGCTCCCCCTGTGCATGAAGCCTGGCTTCAGCTATAAGGAGCTGCAGCAGGGCATGATGGGCTATATGGCCCGCAGCTTGACCCCCATGACCATTGTTCTCTGCGTAGGCGCCATGATCGGAACCTGGAACGCCTGCGGCACTGTGCCCATGATCACTAAGCTGGGCCTGCAGATCATCAACCCCAAGTACTTCATGGTCGTCTCCTATATCATCTGCTTTGTGT
>CAKTGW010000319.1 GCA_934561725.1 uncultured Oscillospiraceae bacterium | reverse complement strand
GCATTCAGCTGCCGGATAAACACGATTAGTTATAATGCTAAGTTATGTATATTCCAACTGTGAAAAACGACGACGTTTGCAAATGAAATTCATTTTCTGCCGGCGTTTTTCGCCTTGCTGTTTAATGCGATTTCATAATATCATCTGCTATTCGTTTTGTCAATGGATTTTCCAATAGTTTATTAATTAACGTTTTTGTAGCAAAATACAATAGATTGGCATGAAATTAACAATAAAGATAATTATTTAACATTGCTATTCGGGCAAAATGATATAAAAATCACAATAATTGCCTGCGGACGAGAAAAATCAGGTAAATCAATGATTTTTGGAATTATGATTTTGCATAATAAAGAACGTTAAGGCAAAATGCATATATCCCGTGAATATTGATACAATTTTGGGCGCGTTTTGGAACGGATATACAAAAAAATCCGCCCGGAGTATAGCCGAGGCGGATTTTGATATAAAGATTTATTTATATCATATGAGAAAATCAGACGGGGAGCTGATATTTGTCGCGATAAATGGAGAACAATTCCTTGAATTTGGGCTGGTCCTTCATGTTTGAGATATAGCTGTGTGCGTCCAGTGCAGAGGAGGAGACCTCCAGCAGGCAGACGGCCACATTGGAGCAGTGGTCGCTGATGCGCTCCATATTTGTCAGATAATCGGTGAATACGAAGCCCAGCTCAATCGTGCAGGCGTTGTGCTGCAGGCGGGCAATATGGCGGGACTTTGCCTCGTCGATCAACTCGTCAATGACATCCTCCAGAGGCTCTACCTGCTTGGCCATTTCTAGGTCAGAGTTGGCAAAAGAGGTGACGGTGATGCTCATGACCTCGCGCACGGCAGCGTTGATGACATCCAGATCACGCAGAGCGTCGTCGGAAAAGATGATGCGTTTGTCGTGCATTTCCTGTGCGACCTCTACGATGTTCTTGGCGTGATCGCCAATGCGCTCCAGATCGCCAATGGTGTGCAGGCATTTGGATACCTGCTGACTGTCCGTTTTACTCAGTGTTTCGCAGGAGACCTTGACCAGAAAGCTGCCCAGGACATCCTCATATTCGTCCAAGCGGTCCTCTTCGCTCAGAACGGTGTCGGCCAGCTTTGGATCAAATTTGTTGAAGAGGTTGATCGCGTTCAATACGGTCGTGTTGGCAAAATTGGCCATGTCCACCACCTTGTCGCAGCATTCGGCTACGGCAAAGCCGGGGGAACGCAGCAGACGCTCATCCAGCATGATGGCGGATTTCTGATCTTCGGGACGGTCGGGTACCAGCTTGCATGCCAGCTTTTCAAGCATGGAGGTGAAGGGGAGGAGCATCAGTGTAGTGCCTACATTGAAGATACTGTGGCAGAAGGCAATGCCGGTGGCGTCGATGGGGCTGTCGATAAATTTGAATTTGAAGATCATGTCTCCGATGAGGTACAGAACAAGGAAAATGCAGGTGCCGATAATATTAAAGGAGATGTGCACGGCGGCCACGCGCTTTGCATTGCGGTTTACGCCTACACTGGACAGGATGGCGGTGACACAGGTGCCGATATTCTGTCCCATAATGATGGGGATGGCCGCGCCGTAGCTGACGGCTCCGGTAAGGGCCAGAGCCTGCAGGATACCCACAGAGGCTGCGGAACTCTGGATGATGCCGGTGAAAACAGCACCCACGAGAACGCCCAGAAGGGGATTCTGGAAGGCCGTCAGAATAGAAGAGAACTGGGGCATATCAGCCAACGGACTGACGGCGTTTTTCATCAGCTCCATTCCGGACATGAGAATGGAAAAGCCCACCAGGATCACACCCAGATCTTTGCGCTTGGAGCTCTTGGAGGCCATGATCATCAAAACGCCGGCCAGAGCAAACAGCGGTGAGAAGTTTTCGGGCTTCAGCAGCTGCATGAATACATTGTCGCTCTCGATTCCGGTGAGAGAGAGGATCCAGGCAGTCAGCGTGGTACCAATGTTGGAACCCATGATCACGCCGATAGTCTGCCC
>CAKTGW010000318.1 GCA_934561725.1 uncultured Oscillospiraceae bacterium | reverse complement strand
TAACGCGCCGTGCCTTCTCGTCCGGCAGCTGAAGCAGCTCCTTCAGATGCCAGGAAATAGCCTCTCCCTCACGGTCCGGGTCGGTTGCCAGATAAACAGTCGCCGCAGACTTGGAGCGCTTTTTCAGATCGGATATGATCTCTTCCCGTCCTTTAACGGGAATATACTGCGGCTCAAAGTCATGCTCCAGATCCACGCCCATTTTGCTCTTGGGCAGATCCCGGAGATGACCCATGGAAGCCACGACCTTATAATTATTTCCCAGATATTTTTCAATGGTTCTGGCTTTTGCGGGTGATTCCACAATCACCAGATCCGTTTTTGCCTTGGCCATGTAGTCTTATCCTCGTTTCGTTTTGATATTCAGCCTGTATTTGTCAAAGCCCGCCGGGGCGACATAGCCCATGATCTGAAGCATGGTCAGCTCGCTCATTACCTCGGCCGCTGTCAGTTTTGTCTTTTCAATAATGGAATCGGCATAGCACTCGCCGTCTATTGCACTGACGATTTTCAGCTGCCGCGGACTGAGGGCGGCAAGCTGTTCTTCCAAGTCACTATATTCTAAGTCTTTTCCGTTGTCAATGTCTTTTTGCGCCGGATCTGCTTTCCCCGCCGGAGAAACGGGCATATTTTCCCCCGGAATATCCAAGGGTTTCCCGGTCTTTCTGCGTATTGTATGAGGATAGAGGCCCTCGTATTCACGGAGGACATCCCATCCGGAAAGCGCCAGCTGTGCGCCGTCGCGCAGCAGTTCATTTGAACCGGCGCAGGCCGCCGAATCCGCATTGCCCGGTACGGCAAACACATCCCGCCCCTGCTCCTGTGCATACTCTGCCGTGATCAATGCGCCGCTGTGTTCAGGAGCCTCTATGATCACCACGCCCAGAGACAGGCCGCTCAATATCCGGTTCCGAGCCGGGAAATGATGCCGGGCATAGGGCGTTCCCGGCGGATACTCCCCGACCACGGCGCCGACAGCGCACACATCCCGATACAGAGACAGGTTTGACCGGGGGTATACCTGATCGATGGGCGCGCCGGTCACGCCGATGCATATGCCGCCTCCGCGCAGTGCGCCCTCCGCCCCGGCACTGTCCACGCCGTCAGCCAGTCCGCTGACGACCACACCGCCGCCCTGGGCGATCTCACTGCCCAGACGCATGGCCATTTTCTTACCGTAGGGCGTACACCGGCGCGTACCGGCCACAGCTACGGTACACAGCTCATCCACAGCAGGCAGGCGGCCGCGCACAAATAGCACTGCCGGCGGATCATAGATCTGTGCCAGGCGGCGGGGATAGCCGCTGTCTCCCCATGCCAGGATCCGGATGTCCTCCCGGACGCAGACATCCAGGGCAGACATGGCCCGATCCATACTCTTGTCGGCAAGAAGTGCGATTTCCTGCTCGCGCAGGCCCTCCACAGCTCTGAGCTCGGTCTCTGAAGCAAAGAACAGCTCCTCAACACCGCTGAAAAAGTCCAGCGCGATCAGCTTTGCCTTTGGCCGCAGACGGCTGAGGCACGCAAGCCACATCCAGTATTTGATTTGTGACATTGCACTCAACTCCTGTTCAGTCTGTGCGCACAGTCTCCCACATGACAATGGCCGCCGCCACTGCGGCGTTGAAGGATTCACTGTCCGGCTGCATGGGGATGATCAGCTGTCCGTCGCACAGCTCCAGCATTTCCCGGCTCAGGCCGCGCCCCTCGCTGCCGATGCAGACAGCGCAGTCGGAAAGCGCCGTGCGCCGGATATCCACGGCCTGCTCCGTAAGCGCCGCCCCGAACAGCCGCAGACCGCGGGCCGCCAGCAGCGGGCGCAGCTCTTCTGCGGACAGGTGCAGGACGCACTGCCGAAAAATCGCACCCATGGTGGCACGGGCCGTTTTGGGGCTGTAAAGATCTGCACAGGCGCCGGTAAGGACAACGGCATCATACCCCAGAGCATTGGCGGTGCGCACCACGGTACCCACATTCCCCGGATCCTGTACATTCTCCAATAT
>CAKTGW010000317.1 GCA_934561725.1 uncultured Oscillospiraceae bacterium | reverse complement strand
GCCAGAACCGGAAGAATATATCGTGAAGCAGAGAGAAGTACCGAGATAAAATCACCGCTGCCTTGCAGACGGGATAATTGCTGAAGAATATTATCCATAAAGACCTCCATTCAGGAGCTTGAGAATCAATACAATATCACATTATATCATGCTTTATATCATCTTTTCAACCTGATAATTAATACGGGTGAATTTATGGAATAAAACAGTTGTCAAATATGGTAAAGTGCGATATGATACCTATGTATTGCCGATAAGGAGCGAGCGTATGAAAATCGTTATCATCGGCGGAGGAAAAGTCGGCTCAGAGTTGGCATCTCAGCTCCTGAAAGAGGAGCATGACGTCGTTCTGATCGACAACAACCGCCGCGTAGTCAAGCAGTTGAGCGAGCAGCTGGATATGCTGACCATTTATGGAAATGGTGCCATTCTGGAGCTTCAGCGTCAGGCAGACGTTGGAAATGCAGAGCTTCTGATCGCGGTTACGCCGCAGGATGAGCTGAATATGATTTGCTGTATCATCGCACGTAAGCTGGGCTGTCAGAACGCAATTGCGCGGGTGCGCAGTCCTGAATATGCGCGGCAGATGTATTTTTTGCAGGACGAGCTTGGGCTGAGCATGAATGTTAATCCCGAGTGGAGCACTGCGCGTGAAATTTTCCGTTTGATGCAGTATCCGGGCTTTCTCAAGCGCGACGCCTTTGCCAAGGGCAGGGTAGAGATCGTAGAGCTGGACGTTCATGCGGGTGGGGCACTGGATGGCGTACTCCTGTCTGAATTGCCAAAGCGGCTGCGCGTAAAGGTCCTGGTTTGTGCGATCCAGCGCGGCAACGAAGTTGTGATCCCGGATGGTAATTTCAGACTCCAGGCATTTGACCGCATCCATGTCACTGCGCCGTCGGCACAGCTGGTGGCACTTCTGGCCAGTATTGGCCTGCGGCAGGGACGGGCAAAAAATGCCATGCTGATCGGCGGCAGCCGCATTACGCAGTATCTGGCCGAATCTCTGCTTAAAGCGGGAACCAATGTAAAAATTATTGAGCTGGATCAGAAAAAGAGCGTTACTTTGGCCGAAAAACTGCCGAAGGCTACGGTCATCAATGCGGACGGCACCAACCAGAACGTTCTGAATTCTGAAAATGTCAGCCAGATGGATACCGTAGTGGCTTTGACTAACATGGATGAAGAGAATCTGATCGTCTCCATGTATGCAAAGCATGTGGGTGTCCCGCAGGTCATTACCAAAATCAATCGGACTGAATATATGGAGCTTTTCCGCGAGACGGGCATTGATTGCCTGGTCAGTCCCAAGCATCTTTGTGCGCAGGAGATCATCCGGTATGTGCGCGCCATGCAGAATACGACCGGCAGCGGCGTTATTTCCGTGCACCATTTGCTGGATGCCAAGGTAGAGGCCATTGAGCTGCGTGTAACGGAGCATACAAAGTACCGTGGTATTCCGCTGAAGGATATCCGGCTCAAGCCCAATATTCTTGTCTCCTGCATCAACCATATGGGACGTATTGTTATCCCCGGCGGCAATGATGTTATGACCCCTGGTGATACGGTGATCATTGTCAGTCAGGCCGGCAGGGTGATCCTTGATTTGAATGATATTTTTCAGGAGTCATAACAAAAGATGAATTACAGGCTTATTTTTAATCTCATAGGCCGAATACTCTGTGTGGAGGCAGTCTTTATGCTGCCGGCTCTGATCATTTCTGTTTTCTGCAGAGAGCAGATGGCAATAGCGGCCTTTTCTGCATCTGTAGTGGCGACTCTTGCCGTTGGTCTGGGGCTCTGGCTTTGTATGAAGCCCCGGCGCAAGGGATACTTTGCCAGAGATGGTTTGATCACGGTGGGCTTTGCATGGATCCTGGTGTCGGTATTCGGTGCACTGCCCATGTGGCTGAGCGGTGCGATCCCCAGTTTTGTTGACAGCCTGTTTGAAACGATCTCCGGCTTTACGACCACGGGATCAACGCTGATCAAGAATATCGAGGTGCTGCCCAGAAG
>CAKTGW010000316.1 GCA_934561725.1 uncultured Oscillospiraceae bacterium | reverse complement strand
GCGCGTACACACTCTTCCCTTCTGTGGAATACTGTTTCTGTATGCACTGCTTGTATCCGTGCTGAATCAGCTCTTTCCCGGCGGTTATTTTTCTATGTATTATGCAGCCTTTCCTCTGTTCTGTATAATTATTTTGGCTATGTCGGCAATCTCACTGGGCGGTGTACACATGAATCTAGCACTGTCCATGGGCGCATGCCGGCGGGATTATTGTAAGAGCGTTCATGCAGATATTCTGCTCACCACTCTTTTCGCGCTTACTCTTCACACCGTCCTGTATCATTTTCAGACCCGCTTTTCCATTCCCGAGAGCGTCCCCTCCCTTACTTTCAGTCGAACCGGCGAAATACTCTTTTATTGTCTGACCGGACAGTTTATCGCCCTAGGTGCCATTTCATTCAGTCAGCGCAGCCAGATTACCGCCGGATTAATCTCTGGACTGTCTACCATGCTGCTGATTTCCGGATATCTCTTCAGCAGTCTGCTCACAACACTGCACTGGTCTCAATTGTATATCCTCTCTCGCATAATCACGATACTCTTGATTCTGGCCGCCGTTGGCGGTGAGCTGCTCTTTCTGCGCACACTGCGTCGTGCGGCTGTGAAATGAGGTATAATGTGGTCAATACTCTTATAAATCTGAATCGCCGGTCTCTGGCATATGCATTGGCCCTGCCGGCAGGTATCTTTTTGCTGGCCCAGCTGACTTATGCCGCCGCTCTGACGCTGTTTGCACAAAATGACCTGTTTCTTGGTCTCTCAGCAGTGCTCCCACTGATCACAGCTCTGGAAATTTTGAGCGGCGGAACCATACAGTGCTGGCATATGTATGAGCTTGCCGTCCGTATGGGCCGTACCCGTCGCGAAACGCTCCGCGCGCTTCTGATCTGTATCCTGCTGGAAGGCGGAATCCTTATGGCCTTCTCAGAGCTCCTTGTACAGCTGGACACACTCATCATCTATGGTCTATGGGCACGAGCGCTCCCCCATCTCTCGATCTACGGCGGAACACAGCTGATCCCCATATGGGCAGTTGGGCTGACGGCTGCTCTGCTCCCTTTGGCTATTTTCATTCTGACTGCATTGCTCCGGCGTTGGGGACCTGGCATTCTCGGACTGATCTGGTGTTGCTGGATGCTATACATGTGTTCTAATATCGGCCGCCAACTCCTGAGTTGCACTTCTGTACATTACTATCTTCTGCCGATCATCAGTCTTATCCTGTTGGTCTGGTCGATCCACTATTTACGCCACGCCAATATATAAACTGTTAGCAAGCCGCTCTATTCCCGGCACAACCAAAAATTAAAAGAGTGCAGCCAAAGCTGCACTCTTTTAACACTTTTTAAGGTTTTACAATTATTCGTGGTCGTGCGCATGGCAGGACGCACAGTCAGCATTGCAAAAGCGCTTTGTATCGTAAGAAATACCGTTTTTGTCATAGTAGTCCTTCACGGCAGCCTTTACAGCTTCCTCAGCCAGCACAGAGCAGTGGAGCTTATGTGCAGGCAGTCCATCCAGCGCCTCAACAACAGCCTTATTTGAAAGCTCGAGAGCCTCGTCCACAGGCTTGCCCTTGATCATCTCTGTAGCCATAGAGCTGGTGGCAATTGCGCTTCCGCAGCCAAAAGTAGTGAACTTGGCATCGGTGATGATATCGTTATCGATTTTCAGGGTAATACGCATGATATCGCCGCATTTGGCATTGCCGACCTGGCCTACGCCATCAGCATTTTCAATCTCGCCCAAATTCCGCGGATTGCGGAAATGATCCATTACCTTTTCACTGTATAACATAATTTCTCTCTCCTTTAATCAATTCTGCCCACACCGGGGACATATTGCGCAGGCGCTCTACAACCTGTGTGACCGCCTGAATTGTCTCATCAATTTCCTGCTCTGTGGTATCCTCACCAAGGCTCAAGCGCAGAGAACCATGCGCCACTTCATGAGGACGGCCAATAGCCAACAGTACATGGCTGGGATCCAGAGAGCCGGATGTACATGCCGATCCGGAGGA
>CAKTGW010000315.1 GCA_934561725.1 uncultured Oscillospiraceae bacterium | reverse complement strand
GTCTACGTGCAGCGCATCCTTCGTTGTGTAGGCAAACAATTTTTGCAGCGTCTGCACCAATGTATATCCTGCCGGCGTATCGTAACTGTCCGGCAGCATTTCCCGCAGGAATTCTTCTCCCTCCGGTGTCTGCGCCGTCGCTGCCGTGGCGATCAGCATCGGCGCCCAGCCAGTCCCCTCCGTATGCAATGCCAGCGGTGTGATCCCGCTCTGTTCCAGCAGATCCAGATCCCCACAGATCTGACCAATCTGGACGAGGGCATTACGAACAGCTTTGATGTTGAGGTTTCCGCTCAGGCCGTTCAGGCACAGGGCGCGGCCATGGCCGGTGCTACCATTACTCTGGCTGAGCTTCAGGCATGGTTCACTGCCTGCATGGCTTGATAAAATACCCCCCAAGCAGATTTGCGTAACCGACTGAGATGGATACACTGCGGAGGGGACGGGCGTCCCGTCCTCTCCGCGATTTGTCTATTTGCTTTTGCCATGGACAAATACCCCAGCAAAGCATTTTTTACCACGAAAGGCGGTAATTGAGATGAAAAAGCGACTGTTGTCGGCGGCTCTGGCCGTGATGATACTGGCCCTGTTCGCTTACGGCACAACCGCATACATCAACGCAGAGGGACGGGCGACCAACGTGATCACCACCGGCGAGCTCAAAATGTCCCTGACCGAGGAAAGCGGCGAGGGCATTCCCATTGAGGATGAGCAGGGTGTGGTGACCGGGCTGAGGTTTGAGAACGTAGTCCCCAGCCAGACCGTGGAAAAGAAACCGATCGTGACCAATGAGGGCACGCAGGATTTTTACCTGCGCGTCCGTATTGAGAAGAGCTTTTCCGATCCCAATCTGAGCGCAGACGTCATTGAGCCGGACGGACCGGACAGCGCACACTGGATCGCCGGTGAGGACGGCTGGTACTATTATAATGTACCACTCACCGCAGGCGACTCTGCCGTTGTGTTTGAGCACGTCACCTTCAGCCCCCGGATGGGTAATGAGTATCAGGGTGCTGAGGCCGAAGTGAGCGTACTGGCTCAGGGCGTGCAGGCAAAGAACAATCCCATTCCCGAGGGCGGTAATGTCAGCGATATTACCGGTTGGCCCCAGGCATAAGGAGGTGCTGAGAACATGAAAAGAAGAATACTGGCGATTATGCTGGTGCTGACCATGCTTATCGGCGTCCTCCCCGGTGTGGCCATGGACGATCTGCTGGGCAGCGATGACGGCAGCGCGCCGGCTGCGGATGTAGTGGAGAGCGTTGAGGAGCCCGGCGAGAGCACTGAACCCGAGATGCCTGAAGAGCCCGAGGCCCCCGCGGAGCCCGAGCAGCCTGTCGAGAGCGAAGCGCCCGAGGAGACTGAGGCACCGGAGGAATCCGCAGAGCCTGAGGTTCCCGCGGAAAGCGAAGCTCCCGAAGAAACCGAAAAGCCTGCCGAAAGTGTGGTTCCCGTTGAGCCCTCAGTCCCGGCAGAGACAGAAAAGCCTGCTCCCGTTGAACCGAAGCGGTTTGATGTGGAAGAGGCATATGCCTATATTCAGACACTGGTGGATTCCGATGAGTTCGCCGCATATATGGATACACTGACCGGGGAAGAGCGGGCCGAGCTGGCTCTGTATATTTCGGAGGTAGAGGGTCCTTTTGAGCCGGAGGATGAGTTCAGCGAGGCCGGACTGATCCTTGCCGACGATTTTGTAGCTCCCGTGCACTATGCCGCACCGGCCAAGCTCCCCTCTCGGGTGAATGCCACCAGAACCGGCTTTGAAGGCACGGAGAAGGTTGAGCCGGTTTCCGGCCTGCAGGTCAATAAGACTGCAAAGGCAACAGACAAGACCGACGCTGCAGGGAATCCCATTTATGAGATCGAGCTGACCGCTGAGGCCGAGTCTCACATTGTGGTGAGCAATCAGGCCTGCGATATCGTACTGGTGCTGGACCGCTCCGGCAGTATGAGCGGCAGTAAGATGAGCAGTCTGCAAGCGTCTGTTAACAGCTTCCTGTCCACTGTGCAGGAGCGCTCTCCC
>CAKTGW010000314.1 GCA_934561725.1 uncultured Oscillospiraceae bacterium | reverse complement strand
AGAAGCGGCTCTGGCGCAGGACCGCACTGCGCTGGCCGCGCGGGTCCGCACTCTTCGTGAGCTGGAAAACACCAATCTCACCGAGGCTTTCCGCCTGCTCACATTCCAACAGTGAACAGGCGCACGTCTGCGGTTCAAAAAATCAAAATCACATGCGAATCCATCTCTGGCCTTGCCCATTGATGGTAAAGGAGTGCCTGAACATGGTGAAAACAGCCGTCCTTGTCTCCGGCGGCGGACGCAATCTGCAATCGATCATTGACAGCCGTCTTTTTGGCGAAATCCCGAACTGCGACCTTGCCGCTGTGATCTCATCTGCGCCGGACGCCTATGCCCTGCGCCGGGCACAGTCCGCCGGTATAGACTGCTTTGTGGTCGACCGGGAGCTTTTCCCCAACGATTCCAGCTTTAACGAGGCGCTCTTTCACAAGCTCCGGGATCTGGACATTGAGCTTGTGGTATTGGCCGGTTTTGTCCACCGTCTTGCGGATAATATCATCCATTTTTATAAAAACCGCATCATCAACGTACACCCCGCGCTGATGCCCGCCTTTTCCGGGCCGGATATGGGAGGCTGCGCCCCGCATCAGGCCGCGATCGAAGCCGGTGTCCGGCTGAGCGGCGCCACTGCCTATTTTGTTAGCGAGACACCATGTATGGGGCCCATTATTCTTCAGCAGGCCGTGCCTGTTTACTTTGAAGATACGCCCGCACTTCTGCAGGAGCGCGTGATGGAGCAGGCCGAATGGAGCATTCTGCCCCAGGCCGTTGCCTTGTACTGCGCCGGTGTCCTTTCCGTAGAGAACGGCCGGGTGAAAATTCAGGAACAATAAGCAAAAAATCTTGACAAATCCCATAAAAATGGTATCGTAAATATTGCCAACTAATACATATGGAGGAATACATCTATGTCTGAAAATACTGTCATTATCGAGGGCAGCGGCCGTCACATTCACGTCACCCGCGAGCACCTGGATATTCTGTTCGGCAAGGGCTTCGAGCTGGATCAGAAGAAGATGCTCAGCCAGCCCGGCCAGTTTGCCACCAGCTGCAAGGTCACCGTCACCGGCCCCAAGGGCAGCCTGACCATGTCTATCCTCGGTCCCTGCCGCAAGGAGACCCAGATTGAGCTGAGCTTTACCGACGCCCGCGTTGTTGGTCTAAACTGCCCCGTCCGCGAGAGCGGCGTGCTGGCCGGCTCTCCCGGCTGCACCGTCACCGGTCCCTGCGGCAGTGTTGAGCTTGAGCAGGGCTGCATCATTGCCAAGCGCCATATCCATATGACTCCCGAGGATGCCGAGAAGTTCGGCGTCAAGGACAAGGAGATCGTCCAGGTCAAGGTCGGCGGTGAGCGTGCTCTGATTTTTGACGAGGTCGTCTGCCGCGTCAGCCCCAGCTATGCCACCTTCATGCATGTGGACTACGATGAGATCAATGCCGCATCTCTCTTCGGCAAGAATCCCACCGGTGTGATCATCAAAAAGTAAAGACTTCAGGCAATTAAGCAGCAGCGCCGCATTAAAATGCGGCGCTGCCTTTTTATGCCCGCTTCCGGTTTGGAAGCGGCTTGACAAAACGGTGAATAAAAACTATGCTGTATACATCGGGCGGCAGTATATGCCGGCTGCCCGCAAATCTAACAACGGACAGGAGTATTTTTTGAAACAGAATCGCTATCTGCTGGAGTGTGCGGACTGACCGGGAGGTCTGGCAAATCTGCACACGCCATTCCTCCCGGACGAAAGGAACCGTCTTTCAGGAGGAAAAATCATGAACCGTGAAAATAAACGGAAAATGTTTGAAAAAGGCTACTATAAAACACATCCCTGCAACGAAAGCTTCAATTGCAGGGTCTGCGGCCGTCTGGTCACACCGGAGAACGCCGGCAGTGACCACCGCAACCACTGCCCCAACTGCCTGACCAGTCTGCATGTGGACGAAGAGCCGGGAGATCGCGCCAGCGATTGCGGCGGACTCATGGAGCCGATCGCAGTATGGGTGCGCAGGAACGGTGAATGGGCAATCATTCATCGCTGCCGCCGGTGCGGAAAGCTG
>CAKTGW010000313.1 GCA_934561725.1 uncultured Oscillospiraceae bacterium | reverse complement strand
CCCTATGGTATTTCCGGTGACTGGCCCCTCGTGGTCTATGACGCCGCATCCCCTGATCGCATGGCCGGCGCCGAACTGCTGATCCGGCAGTGCGCTTATCTGCAAAGTCTGAGCGTCCCCCTCGATCTGGTCATTCTGGTCAATGACGGCGGCGACTATCATCGTCGGGCACAGCACCGGCTGCAGCGGCTGCTGGCCGGCTATGGACTGGAGCACCTCCTGGGCCGCAGCTGCGGTGTCCATATTCTGGACAGCAGCCAGGACGTATCTCCGGTCAGAAACAGCGCCTGCCTTCTCTTCGATGCCGATACGGACGTGAGTAATAATGAGGTTTACAATAATTTATTTATGTCAACTTATCTTCCGCAAGCGTCCGCTGAACACGGCCCGCGTTTTTCCTTCGCGGAGAACGGTGATTTCGAATTTTATGTAAACCACTCTTTGCCGTCCGTTTCCTGGACAAATATTCTCACCAACGGCCGTTTCGGCTATCTCGCTGCCGACTGCGGCAATGGTTTTCTGTGGATGGACAACGCCCGTGAGCAACCCATCTCACCATGGCTGAACAGGCCCAATGCCGCCGAGGGTCCGGAATGTCTCGAGGTTGAACTGGGCGGAAAGCGCTATAGCCTCTTCGCTTCCGGTTTTTTACCCTCTCATGTGCGTTATGCCCCGGGCTGTGCATGCTGGGAGACCTGCCAGCATGAGCTGCATCTGCGGCTCACGGCTTTTGTTCCCATGGATACCGACGCCCGGGTCATGATCATCGAGAGCACTGCCCCGGCAGAGCTGCACTGGCGGCTCCCTCTTTCCCTTCTGCCCGGAAGCTCTGACCGCCCCTTCGTTGTTACTGATTATGTAAACCAAATCTTTTCCGCCCGCAATCAGCGTTCCGACACACGGCTTGTTTTCCGCGCTGTAAGCTCTCATGGTTTTTCCGCCGTCACCTGTGATCTGGGCAGCGCCTGCGCCAGCAGCTATGACGGCCGCACCGGCGCCGGACTGGATCCCTGCTTTGCCGCGCGGCTGTCCGTCTCCGGCCGGCTGGTTCTGGTCTGCGGCTGCGGCGAAGCAGACGAGCTATGCGCTCTGGCCGAGCCCGGCGCCGCCATGCAGGCACTGGAGCGCACGCTGCATGACTGGCGGGCACGAACAGGCCGGCTGCGTCTGACCTCCCCGTATCCCGCACTGGACCGGGCTGTCAGTCCCTGGCTTCCCTACCAGGCCGAGGCCTGCCGGATCATGGGCCGCACTTCCATTTATCAGAGCGGCGGAGCCATCGGCTTCAGGGATCAGCTTCAGGATGTGACTGCTCTGCTTATTCTGCATCCGGACATCTGCCACCGGCATATTCTGGACGCCTGCCGCCATCAGTACGCCGAGGGTGATGTGCAGCACTGGTGGCATCCGCATCCCGGCAGAGACCGGGGCGTGCGCACCCATTGCAGCGACGATCTGCTCTGGCTCCCCTGGGCCGTATGCGAATATGTGGAAAAGACCGGACGGCGGGATATTTTGAAGGACAGTGCTCCTTTTCTGCTCTCAGCCCCGCTTTCGGAGGACAGCCGGGACCGCTATGAAGCTCCGAAGGTCTCGCCGGAACAATACAGCGTTCAGGAGCACTGTATGCGCGCTCTTGAGCTGATATTGAAGCGCGGTGCCGGACCTCATGGACTGCTGCGTATGCTGGGAGGCGACTGGAATGACGGCATGGATGCCGTCCGCGGTGAGAGCGTATGGCTCACCTGGTTTTTCTCCCACACCGCCCGCCGTTTTGCCGACCTGACAGGTCTGGAAAAATACCGGGACGCCGCGGAAGCATACGCCCGTGCCGCAGAGCAGGCCTGGGACGGCGATCACTGGCTGCGCGGCTATTTTTCCGATGGAACACCGCTGGGTGCCGGCAGCAGCACTGCCTGCCGGCTGGATTCCATTGCCCAGAGCTTTGCCTGTCTCTGCCCGGTGGATCCGTCTCGTCTGCACACTGCACTGGACAGTGCGCTAGGTGCTCTGCGTATGGACCGCCTGACCGCCCTGTTCACCGACGCGGAAGGCAATGAGCTGGAAG
>CAKTGW010000312.1 GCA_934561725.1 uncultured Oscillospiraceae bacterium | reverse complement strand
GCGTATGAAGAAGCAGCACGGCGGCAAATAATTGCTTTTGGTTTCGTCCCCGGCGCATTTGCGCCGGGGATTTTTTGCAGGGAATATTGTTTTTTGCACTGTTGCATCTGATCTGTCAAATGATGTAATGTGATTTAACAAATAATGATATTTACATTCGTTTCCGGGCATGCTAAAATTACATTGGTATAAGCATTTTCAGGGAGGCGAGTTCATGCCATTTTCTATCCTTACCGAAGCAACCTGTGACCTTACAGCGCAGCAGCTGAACGACAATGATGTATTTTGCCTGCCTTTGGGAGCAACTCTGGGCAGTACAACGTATAAACACTATCCTGATGAGCGGGAGATGAGCGCGGAGGAGTTTTACCGCCGTCTGCGTGCCGGGGAACAGACCTCGACCAGCGCGGTGAATGTGGCGGACTGGTGCGATGCCATTGAGGCCAAGCTGACTCAAAGCAGAGAGGTTTTGATCATTGCATTCTCGTCTGGACTGAGCTCTACTTACCACAATGCCTGTATGGCTGCGGAGGACATGATGGAACGGTATGACTGCCGTGTGGAGGTGGTCGATTCTCTGGCGGCATCTGCCGGAGAGGGGCTGCTGGTGCTGGAGGCGGCACGGCTGCGCCGAAACGGGTGCAGTCTGGAGGAGACCGCAGAAAAGATCCGGGCGCTGGTTCCGCATACGGTCCACTGGTTTACCGTGGACGACCTGCATCACCTGCACAGAGGCGGCCGCGTCAGCGCGGCAACGGCGATCCTGGGCTCGGCTCTGGGGATCAAGCCTGTTCTCCATGTGGATGATGAGGGGCATCTGATCAATGTGGAGAAGGCAAGAGGGCGGAAAAAATCTATTCTGGCCCTGCTTGAGCATATGAAGGAAACGGTCACTCAGCCGGAGGGGCCGATCCTGATCTCTCACGGAGACTGTCTGAATGACGCCGAATTTCTGGCCGGAGAGATCCGAAAGCTGTATCCTGTACGGGAAATGTATATCAATATGATCGGCCCCATTGTCGGCGGCCATTCCGGAGCCAATACACTGGCCCTGTTCTTTATCGGGACGCATAAATAAATGTGCCGTTTTTCAAAAAAGCCTTGACAAATCAAGGCTTTTTTGATATTATAACGGGGCGCTCCAAAGACAGCAGGCGGGTGCAAACCTGTAAGTCCTGCCGAGGACAGCATCATTGAATTCTGATTGCTTTCTGTTCTCGTGCGTTTTTGCGCATGGGAGCTTTTTTTTGGGCGCAACTTATTTAATCCCGGAGGTGAAACCACACATGCCTAACGCAAAGGTTCTCAGCGAGAAGCAGGCCATCGTAGCTGCTCTGACCGAGCGTATCCAGAACTCCGGTTCCGGCGTGCTGGTGGACTACAAGGGCATCACTGTCGCCCAGGACACCGAACTGCGTACTGAGCTGCGCAAGAACGATGTTGAGTACACCGTCGTCAAGAACACTCTGGTTCGTTTCGCTCTCGACAAGCTTGGAATGGAAGGACTGGATCACGTCCTCCATGGAACGACCTCTATCGCAACCGCAACCGGCGATCCTATCGCTCCCTTCCGCGTCTGCAAGGAATACTCCGATAAGCTGAACGGCGTATTCACCATCAAGGCCGGATATATGGACGGTAAGGTCCTGTCCGACGCTGAAATCGCGGCTATTGCTCAGTTGCCCTCTAAGGACGCTCTGTATGCCAAGGTTCTCGGCACCATGCTCGCTCCGATCACCAGCCTTGCTGTTGTGCTGGGTCAGGTTCTGGAGCAGAAGGGCGGCAGCGTCGCTGCTCCAGAAGCCGCTGCCGAGTAATCGCGCAGCATAATCATCAACTTAATAATTAGGAGGAAATTTAAAATGGCTAGCGAGAAAGTCACTGCTATGATCGAAGAAGTTAAGGCTCTTACTGTTCTGGAGCTTGCAGAGCTTGTTCATGCTCTGGAGGAAGAGTTCGGTGTTTCCGCCGCTGCTGTTGCTGCTCCCGCTGCTGGCGGCGCTGCTGCTCCCGCTGCTGAGGAGAAGACCGAGTTTGACGTTGTCATGACCGAGTTCGGCGCTGAGAAGATCAAGG
>CAKTGW010000311.1 GCA_934561725.1 uncultured Oscillospiraceae bacterium | reverse complement strand
CGATTATGATTTCGAGTCCCCCCTGTGTATGGATATGGAGCTGCTCAACGAGCATTTTGCGGCGCTCAGCCGGGGCGAACGCATTTTTGTGCCCCGCTATGAATTTGCCCGGCATATGCGCGTGATCGAGCCGGGACAGAGCCTGCGCCTGGGCAAGGATGAGATCGCCGTATTTGAGGGGATCCATGCGCTGAACGATGATATTACGGGGAAAAATCCCAACGCCTTCAAGCTTTACATCTCTGCACGCAGCAATGTGCTGGATGCAGATGATCATGTGTGCTTCAAGGGAACATGGATGCGTTTGGTGCGCCGCACGGTGCGGGATAACCTCTATCGCGGCTCCAGTGCCAGCGAGACCATGAAAATGTGGGCCAATGTCCGCCGGGGCGAGAAGCTGTATATTTCTCCCTTTAAGAACAAGGCGGATCTGATGCTGGACACCTCCTTCCCCTATGAAGTCTCTGTTATGCGCACTGTGGCGCCTCAGCTGTTTGAAAGTGTTCCCCAGGGCGCCGAGCGCTATGATGAGCTACGGAGCATCCTGCCGGCATTCCAGCGCTTCGAGGGGCTGAGTGTGGACTATCTTGCGCCGGATGCGCTGCTGCGCGAGTTCGTGGGCGGCGGTGTCTACGCCTATTAAAGCTGCGATCAATAAGGAGAATGGACCATGTCTACAAAAATCGACTACTATTTTTCACATCTGGACAGATTTCCCTTTCCGGATTATTTTCAGGATATTACAGAGACCTATGAGATCCTTCAGAAGGCCAAGAGCTTTCTGAAAACACTGCTGGTAGAGCCGGATGTCCGGGAAAACCACGGCGAGGTGCGCGGAGACGCCCCAAATCTCCACGGCAACTATTATATTGGCGAGGGCACCGTGATCTATAATGATGTGACCATTATGGGGCCTGTATATATCGGCAAAGACTGCGAGCTGATGCCCGGTGCGATCATCCGGCCCAATACCATTTTGTCGGACGGATGCAGTGTGGGACACGGCAGCGAGGTAAAGCACTCTGTGCTCTTTGGCGGTGCCAAGGTGGCCAGCCTGTCCTTTTGCGGGGACAGCGTGCTGGGTGCATCCGCGCGGATCGGCAGCGGTGTGATCACGGCCAACCGCCGCTTTGATCAGGGCAACGCGAAGCTCCGGGCCAACGGCGCGGTCACGGATCTGCAGGACAGCTTTTTCGGTGTGATTTTGGGAGACAGCTCCCGTCTGGGTGCAAACTCCGTTACCCAGCCCGGTACCCATATCGGCCCCTACAGTTGGATCTATCCCATTACCAATGTCCGCGGCTTTATTCCCGCGGATCAGCATGTCTATCACCCCCGGGATATCGTGATGGAAGAGGCTGCCCGGGTGGAGCTGAAGCCGTAAAGCATGATACAGAGCTTTGATGAGAATGCCCTGCTGTTTATCCAGGAGCATCTGCGCAGCACACCGGTGACGGAGCTGATGCGCTGGATGACCCGGCTGGGTGACGGGGGGATCATGTGGATCGTTCTGGGTGTGCTCCTTCTGTGCTTTGCGTCTACACGCCGCCGTGGTGCGGTCTATCTCTCGGCACTGGCCGGAACTGCAGTGCTGAATAATCTGCTGATCAAGCCGCTTGCGGCGCGGCCCCGGCCCTATGCAGTGGTGGAGGGCCTGCGTGTTCTGGTAGAAAAGCTCTCTTCCTACAGCTTTCCGTCCGGACACACCAGTGCATCCTTTGCGGCGGCGACGGCCTTGACGCTCCTGTTTGGCCGGCGTGGGGCATGGAGCTTTATTCCGGCTGTGCTGATTGCCCTGAGCCGTCCTTATCTGGGGATGCATTATCCCACAGATGTTCTCTGCGGAGCCCTGCTGGGTGTGCTCTGCGCCTGTATGACAGTGAAAATTTTTCGGAAAAAGACACATTTTCTGGATCAATAAAAGGGCCATCGGCAAACAGGTATGTTTGCTTCTTGCGTACCGATAGCAGCTGCCCTGCGGTAAATGCCGCAGGGCAGCTTTTTACTTATACAAAGGCTCCCCTTGAGCTCAAGGGGAGCTGTCAACGAAGTTGACTGAGGGGATTGAAGAACCAGGCGGATCTGGGAC
>CAKTGW010000310.1 GCA_934561725.1 uncultured Oscillospiraceae bacterium | reverse complement strand
CCTCTGTGGAGCAGGTGCTCACATCAGAGCATGCCGTCGCAGCGGTGCGGCTGAGCAATGGCGAGGAGATCCGGACACACTGCCTTCTGGCGTGTATGGGTACGCAGCCCAATCTGGAAATGCTCGACGGGATACTTGACTGGAACGGCGGAGTTGAGGCGGACGACACGATGAAAACGGCGCTGACAGACGTCTATGCGGCCGGAGATATTGTGCGGGCGCGTATGCAGGGCGGTACGGAAAAGTCTGTCCGGGCAATCTGGCCCAATGCCGTAGAGCAGGGACGCGTGGCCGGACGGAATATGGCCGGGGCGTACACGCTGTTTGAGGGAAGCCGGGCGATGAATTCTATTGAGCTTTTTGGTGTGTCCTTTATTTCTGCCGGACAGGTGGAAGCAAAGAAAGGGCAGCAGACGCTGCTGCTGCGTAACACACCGGAGGCCTATCAGAAGCTGATCATGGAAAACGGCGTGCTCAAAGGCCTGACCTTTGCGGGCCAGGTGCAGCAGGCCGGGATCCTGGCGGCCAAGCTGGGCATGAATATTGCCGGCTATCTGGGAAAACTGCCGGATCTGGACCTGGAGATGCTCCGCGTATAAAGAAAAGAGGGACACTTCAACAGAAGTGTCCCTCTTTTCTTATAGAGAGATGTTATGCGTTAACAACATTTTCGGGCTTGCCGTTCAGGAAAGCCTGTACATTGTCCATGGCGACCTTCAGCAGACGCTCACGGCCTTCTACACTGCAGCCGGCAATATGAGGTGTGATGATGCAGTTGGGAGCATCCAGCAGAACACTGCCGGCGACCATGGGCTCCTTGGAGATCACATCCAGGCAGGCATAGCCGATCTTTCCGCTCTTCAGACCCTCGACCAGGTCGGCCTCGACGACCAGCGGGCCGCGGGCGCAGTTGATAAAGATCACGCCGTCCTTCATCTTGGCGATGGTGTCCTTATTGATCATGCCGCGGTTCTCGGCATTGAGGACACAATGCATGGAAATAACATCGGCGCGGGCAAGAGCTTCATCCAGCTCAACATACTCGGCGTCGGTCACGTTGGGATTGCGGTACTGGTCAACAGCCAGGACCTTCATGCCAAGGGCGTTGGCGATACGTCCGGTGGTCTGGCCGATGCGGCCATAGCCGATAACGGCCATGACCTTGCCGCTCAGCTCATGAAGGGGCGCTTTCCAGTAGCAGAAGTCACGGCTGGTGATCCATTCACCGGCGTGTACGGATTCATTATGCAGGGCAACGCGGTTGGTGATCTCCAGCAGCATGGAGATAGCGTGCTGACCTACGGAATCCGTGCCATAGACAGGCACGTTGGTGACGATAATGCCCTTTTCCTTGGCGGCGGCACAGTCTACAGGGTCAAAGCCGGTGGCGGTCACGCCGATATACTTGAGCTGGGGATTTTTATCCATGATCTCGCGGTTGATTTTGACCTTATTGGTAAGAATAATGGGAGCATCCTTAATGCGCTCCAGAACATCGGCGTCCTCGGTGAAATCATAGATCTCGGTTTCGCCCATGGCCATCAGGGGAGCCCAGCTCAGATCGCCGGGATTCTTGTTGTATCCGTCCAGTACGACAATTTTCATGATGCGGCACTCCTTGTTAAAAAATTTTAATTTATAGAGGAGAATAATTTATGTGAGAAAATATTATCACATAAACTTGAGAATGTAAAGGGTGAATTTAATAAAAAGCGGAAATATGAGAAAAATTTTTTAAAAAGCTCCGGAGCGGTTCGTCCTCCGGAGCTTATCCCTCTTTGCAAGGGCTGCTTTTGTGTTTTACAGAGTATCCAGTCTGCGGGCGGTTTCAAGAGCAACTTCCATCATCTGCGTAAAAGAGGTTTGACGCTCTTCGGCAGTGGTGGCCTCACCGGTGAGAAGATGGTCAGAGACGGTGAACATAGCCAGAGCACGCTTGCCGGCGCGGGCTGCATTCATATAGAGTGCGGCAGCTTCCATTTCTACACAGAGGACGCCCATTTTGCGCCATTTGGCGTTAGCTTCGGCGTCGTCACCGTAAAAGACGTCGCTGGAGAGAATGTTGCCTACATGATAGCGCGCACCGCACGC
>CAKTGW010000309.1 GCA_934561725.1 uncultured Oscillospiraceae bacterium | reverse complement strand
GCTATGGTCTTACCGCCGGCACACATCCGGCCACACCAGATGTGGAAAACGCTCTGCTCACCGGCGAGATCAGCACCTGGAACGGCCACCGCAGCGACACCGGCGAGCATATTCTGGCAGTCTGTGCACCGCTGAAAAATGCCAACGGCTCTGTCACCGGCCTGATCCGCTATATCACCAGTCTGCATCTGGTCGACCGGGCCGTGCTGAAGCTGACCGCAGCCGCGGCGGGAGTCGGTCTGCTCATCATCCTGTTTATCATTTTCTCCAATTTTTATTTTATCAGCACCATTACCGCTCCGGTTCTGGAGCTGACCGGCATTGCGCGCCGCATCTCTGACGGCAGCTATGGTATTCAGGCCGTCAAGCGGCATGACGACGAGATCGGTGATCTGATCGACAGCATCAACGATATGTCCGTCAAGCTGGGCAAGGCAGAGAAAATGCAGACGGAATTTATCTCATCCGTATCCCACGAGCTGCGCACGCCGCTGACTGCGATCACCGGCTGGAGCGAAACCCTTGCCTATGACCCTGCCATTCAGGGTGAAAGCCGCCGGGGCATCGGCATTATTTCCAAGGAGGCCGCCCGGCTGACCAAGATGGTGGAGGGCCTGCTGGAATTCACACGCATAGAGGATGGCCGCTTTAATCTTACTCTTGAGCGGATCGATGTTGCCGCTGAGCTGGAGGAAGCCATCTTCACCTATGGCGAGCTGCTCCGGCAGGAGGGTATACATCTGGAGTATTATCCCGACTACGAGGATCTTCCCATGATCGAAGCTGACCCGGAGCGGCTCCGGCAGGTCTTTTTGAATATTCTGGACAACGCAGCCAAATATGGCCGCGACGGCAGGCGGATCATTGTCCGGCTGGAGCGCAGCGGAGACTATGTTAAAATTTCCGTGCACAATTTTGGCCCCGGCATTCCCGAGGACGAGCTTCCCCATGTAAAGCAGAAATTCTACAAAGGCAGCTCCAAAGAGCGCGGCAGCGGCATTGGTCTCGCCGTATGTGATGAGATCGTTGCCCGCCATAAGGGTCTGCTGGATATAGAAAATGCCCCCGAAGGCGGCGTACTGGTTACAGTGCGTCTGCCCATCGGAGACGAAAACGCAATTTCTTAAAGGAGAAAACAAATGGCAAATACCCCTGAAAATAAAAGTGCAGCCCCCTTTAAAACCTCTATCGGCGGTCAGGCGCTGATAGAAGGTATTCTTATGCGCGGCCCCCGCAAGCAGGCGATCGTCGTCCGCTCACCCGAGGGGATCATCACCAAGGTTGAAGACCTGAAGCTTCTCCGGGAAAAATACCCCATTCTTGCCGTTCCCTTTATCCGGGGCATTGCCACCTTTGGCGCTTCGATGGTCAACGGCGTCAAGGCTCTGATGTACTCCGCCTCCTTCTTTCCCGAAGAAGCAGATGCACAGCCGGACAAATTTGACCTCTGGCTGGAAAAGAAATTCGGCAGCGAGAAAGCGCAGCAGATCGTAGTCTATGTGGCTGCGGTGCTGGGTATTCTGTTCTCTGTCGGCCTGTTTATCATGCTGCCTACCTTTATTGTCAGCTTTATTCCCGGTCTGAAGCAGCAGTACGTGCTGCGCAATCTGGTCGAGGGCTTGACGAAAATGGCTATTTTCCTGAGCTATCTGGCTCTTGTCTCCAAAATGAAGGATATCCGCCGTGTCTTTTCCTACCACGGTGCCGAGCATAAAACCATCTGGTGCTATGAAAAGCGCCTGCCGCTGACCGTTGAAAATGTGCGGAAGCAAACGCGTCTGCATCCCCGCTGCGGTACCAGCTTCCTGTTTGTGGTTATCTGCATCAGTATTATTGTCGGCGCATTCATCCGCAGCGACCATATGCTGATCCGTATGCTGCTCCATCTGCTGTTTCTCCCCATTATTGTGGGCATCAGCTATGAGCTCAACCGCTGGGTGGGCGGCCATGACAACGCCCTCTCCCGCGCGCTTTCCTGGCCGGGAATGCAGATGCAGCACTTTACCACTTATGAGCCGGACGACTCCATGATTGAAGTTGCCATTGAGGCTATGCGCGCCGTGATCCCCGAGGAAGAAGGCAGCGACGCCTGGTA
>CAKTGW010000308.1 GCA_934561725.1 uncultured Oscillospiraceae bacterium | reverse complement strand
TCCTTGGCAACGCCGTCCAGCAAAGCCTCTGTATAAGCGCGGATAGATGTCAGCGGACTTTTCAGATCATGAGACATGCCGGCGATCAATTCCTGCTTTTTCTGCTGTTCCTGCTGCTGCTCCAGTGATGCTCTCAGTCTTGCCGCCATCTCGTCCACCGCATCGCAGGCTGCCTTAAACTCATTCTCTTCAGTATAGGCAATAGGCGTATCCAAATCACCGTCCCGGATACGGGCGACACCCGCCGTTAAAGTGTCCAGTGGCTGAGAAATATGGCGGAACAGACTGCGCGTAAGATAGAGATTTGTCCATACGATCGTCAAAAAAAGCGTCGCTGCCACTGCCCCGGCATAAATGCAGAAAATCGCTGCGGAATCAGAAAGCAAACTCTCGATCTGTTCGCCAGTCTGATGCAGTTCCTGCAGCGAAATTCCCAGCCGCGGAAGATAGACCCGCTCCAATAGGACAAAGCCGATCCCCATGCCGATCAGCAGCAGCACTGCGGCCACAAAAACGGGAATCACAAACATGGCAATATTGGAACGCGCCATGCGCTTTTTAATCGTCATAAGCCAAACCTCCCATGCAGGATCAAACACATCCGCATTTGTTCCCTGCGGGTATTATATCACAACACTCCCGTTTATTTTAAACAGAAATTAAACTGCAGCTTTTTAAGGCTCCCCTTGAGTCCAAGGGGAGCCCTGATTTTCCGGTTCTCAAGCCTCCCCTGTGTAAGGGAGGTAGCGAGCCTGCGAGCCGGAGGGGGTGCGTCCTCACTCCCTCCGCTTCGCTGTGACCGTCCTCTTTCCGGCAAAGCGCACGCTTTGCCAAGACTAAGGCTCCCTTGTGTAAAGGGAGCTGTCGGCTTTGCCGACTGAGGGATTGTCCTTTCCTCAGACAGTCTGGTAGATTCAAACCCCTTAGGCGCTCCGTGCCAGCTCCTCTTGACTCCAAGGGGAGCCTTCTGCTATCTCAGCTCTGCAATAAATTCGATCGTGCTGTCGTTGAGTCTGGCAAAGATAGAGCCCTTGTGCCCCTCTGCAATGCTGCGGGCAATGGAAAGCCCGATCCCGAAACCGCCGCCGGAGGCGCTGCGTGACGGATCCGCCCGGTAAAACCGGTCGAACAGCCGGGAGACGTCTAAGCTGTCTGTATCCGTACATTGATTGGAGGTATGCAGTACAACACCCCGGCGCGACGGTTCCATTGAAACCGTGATCGGCGTATCCGGCACCGCATATTTCACAGCATTATCCAGCAAAATGGACACCAGCTGCCGCACGGCATATTCATCCCCGCAAAGATGCAGTCCCTGCGAGACAGAAATATTCAGTTCGTGTCCTTTGGACAGGGCAAATTCCCGGAAGGACTCGGCTGTCTCTTCCACTGCATTGCTGACATCAAAATCCTCCATTTTCAGCGGAGATTCTTCCTCGTCCATACGTGAGAGCGTCACCATGGAGTTGACCAACTCCGTCATCTTTTCCGTCTGTGCCAGCGCCTTATCTATCCATTTCTGCTTGCCCGTTTCCATTTCCAGCACCTTCAGGCTGGTGGCGATCACAGTGATCGGCGTTTTCAGCTCATGGCTGGCATCGGTAATAAACTGCTTCTGCTGCTCGGCACTGCGGACGACCGGATCAATGGCCCGGCGGGAAAGAAGAACGACCAACAGGAACACCAGCAGAATGCAGCCCACATCGGCAATAACCGACCAGAGCAGCACAGTCTTTACAGCCCGCAGCTCTTGATAGCAGTCCAGAAAAACGGCCATATTCCTGTTTTCACCGGTATGCGCCGTAAAAAAGCGATAATTTCCATAGAATCCATAGCCTGTGCCACTGTTCAGCGCAGCCGACAGATATTCCGCCGTATCTTCATCGGTAACGGAAGCGATCCTGTCCAGTTCCGCCTGATCCAAGGTGCCGTCATCCCCATAGCGGAGAACAAAGTACCGGGTGGAATAGGGCGTCTCCGGTGTAAACGGCCCGCCGCCACGCTGGGGCGCCCCACTTGCGCTGTCTGCAGGCGGCGCCTGATGCAGCGGGATCACGCCCTGGTTGCTGTAGATCATATCCAGTGTGTCCCTCAGA
>CAKTGW010000307.1 GCA_934561725.1 uncultured Oscillospiraceae bacterium | reverse complement strand
GGTCAAGGAACTCCAGTCCCTGTGCCTGGATATCCGCGTGCTGGATGAGTTCGGCAACGAGATCGAGCTCAAGAACGAGGATGAGGATGACTTCATCCCCAGCTTTAAGGACGAACTCAAGTATGAGTCCGATGATGCGGAGATCGAGGCCAGCGGCTACAGCATTGAAAATGCGGACACAGACGACGAAGAGGAGCTGCTCCTTGGCGATTACGAGAGCGATGATGAGGCCTTTGGCGACGATGAGAGCGACGGCCTTGTGATCGACGATGCTGATGAGGAGGAATAATCGATGAGCTATACACCCTTTGACGCGATCAAGATCGGTATCGCATCTCCCGATATGATCAGAGCGTGGTCTCACGGTGAGGTCAAGAAGCCTGAGACCATCAACTACCGCACGCTCAAGCCCGAGCGCGACGGCCTGTACTGCGAGCGCATTTTCGGACCCACCAAGGACTGGGAGTGCCACTGCGGAAAATATAAGAAGATCCGTTATAAAGGCAAGGTCTGCGACCGCTGCGGCGTTGAAGTTACCCGCAGCAATGTCCGCCGCGAGCGTATGGGACATATCGAGCTGGCCTCTCCTGTGAGCCATATCTGGTACTTTAAGGGCATTCCCTCCCGTATGGGTCTGCTTCTGGATCTGACGCCCCGCGTACTGGAAAAGGTTCTGTATTTCGGCTCCTATATCGTAACGGATCCCGGATTTGCTCCGCTGACCAAGGGACAGATCTTGTCTGAGAAGGAATACCGGGACTTCCGCGAAAAATACGAGGACGACTTTGACGCCGGCATGGGCGCCGAGTCCATCAAAAAGCTTCTGGCTACAGTCGGCCTGAATGACACCGATGCGCGCCGCAAGCTGGAGCTTATGGAAAAGCGCGAGCATGAGCCTCAGGCGTTTACCGAGGCAGAGCAGAGCGAGCTGGACGGACTGGATGGACTGCCTGCACTCTGCGAGCAGCTGCGCGCTGAGCTGAAGGATGCATCCGGCCAGAAAAAGGCCAAGCTCATCAAGCGCCTTGAGGTGGCAGAGGCCTTCCGTCTGAGCGGCAACAGCCCCACCTGGATGGTGATCGATGTTCTGCCTGTTCTGCCTGCGGATATCCGTCCTCTGATCCAGCTGGACGGCGGTCGTTTCGCCACCAGCGATCTGAACGACCTCTACCGCCGCGTGATCAACAGAAACAACCGTCTGAAGCGCCTGCTTCAGCTGAATGCCCCTGATATTATTGTCCGCAACGAGAAGCGTATGCTTCAGGAAGCTGTTGATGCCCTGATCGATAACGGCCGCCGCGGCCGCCCGGTCACCGGTGCCAACTCCCGCGCGCTGAAGTCTCTGAGCGATATGCTCAAGGGTAAGCAGGGCCGCTTCCGCCAGAACCTGCTGGGTAAGCGCGTGGACTACTCCGGCCGAAGCGTTATCGTTGTCGGACCTGATTTGAAGATCTATCAGTGCGGCCTGCCTAAGGAAATGGCTATTGAGCTCTTCCGGCCCTTCGTTATGAAGAAGCTGGTGGAGGATGGCGTTGCCAATAATATCAAGTCTGCCAAGAAAATGGTCGATAAGGGCCGCACCGAGGTGTGGGATGCTCTGGATATTGTCATCAAGGATCATCCCGTTATGCTGAACCGCGCACCTACGCTGCACCGCCTGGGCATTCAGGCTTTTGAGCCTGTACTGGTCGAGGGCCGCGCGATCCGCCTGCATCCTCTGGTGTGTACTGCATTTAACGCCGACTTCGACGGCGACCAGATGGCTGTTCACGTTCCTCTGAGCGCTGAGGCACAGGCCGAGGCACGTATCCTCATGCTCTCTGCCAACAACCTGCTCCGCCCGCAGGACGGCCATCCCGTCACTGTTCCGACGCAGGATATGATCCTGGGCTCTTACTACCTCACCTTTGAGCGTAATGAGCAGGGAACAGGCAAGGCTTTCAGCTCTCCCAATGAAGCGCTGATGGCTTATAACGAGGGCGTTGTGGGCATCCACAGCCCCATCCGCGTCCGCGTGACCAAGACGATCGACGGTGTGAAGCAGCAGAAGCTGATCAACACAACGGTTGGCCGCATTATTTTCAACGAGCCCATTCCTCAGGAGTTGGGCTATGTAGACC
>CAKTGW010000306.1 GCA_934561725.1 uncultured Oscillospiraceae bacterium | reverse complement strand
GTCTGAACGGATGGAGACCTGGTCTGCACTGATCCTGAACGAGCTAAACCGGCCGTCCAGCTTGTCCTGACCTCCGGACAAATTGACATTCCGACTCAATCGTTGTATCATATTTTACATAGATTTAACGTTTTGGGGGCATATATATGGACAATAAGCAGGAAGCGCAATACATACGCATGACAACAGCGCCGCTTGAGCCGCTGCTTCTGCGGCTTTCCATCCCCACGATCTTCAGTATGCTCATAACCTCCCTGTACAACATGGCAGATACCTATTTTGTCGGCGGGCTGGGCACCAGTGCTACAGGCGCCGTAGGCGTTGTTTTTTCATTGATGGCCATTATCCAGGCTGTCGGCTTCTTTTTCGGCCATGGCTCCGGCAATACCATTTCCCGCCAGCTTGGCTCACACCGTTTTGATGAGGCCGGGCGAATGGCCGCCTCCGGCTTTTTCCTGTGTATGATTGCCGGCGCCGTCATCGCTCTGCTGGGCATGCTTTTTATTGACCCCCTGGCCATGGCCCTGGGCAGCACAAAAACCATTCTCCCCTACGCCCGGGATTACATGCGCTATATTCTTATCGCCACTCCGTTTATGACCTCATCTCTCACACTGAATAACCAGCTGCGCTTTCAGGGCTATGCCGCTTACGCCATGGTGGGCATCGTCTCCGGCGGTCTGCTGAACATTGCACTGGATCCGCTTTTCATCTATGTATTCAACATGGGCGTATCCGGCGCAGCTCTGGCCACAGCGATCAGTCAGTTCATTTCCTGGTGTCTGCTGCTGATCGGCACACATCGTCCCGGCTGCGTGAATATCTCGTTTTCAAATTTCCACCCCACTGCCGAACACATCAGTCTGATCGTCCGCGGCGGTTCTCCCTCCCTGTTTCGTCAGGGCTTCGGCAGCGTGGCTACGATCTGCCTGAACCACGCCGCAGGTCCATGGGGAGATGCAGCCATCGCCGCCATGGGCATTGTAAACAAGGTCATTATGTTCATCCGATCTGCCATGATCGGCTTTGGTCAGGGATTTCAGCCTGTCTGCGGCTTTAATTATGGTGCAAAGCTCTATGACCGCGTCAAACGGGCCTATATGTATTCAGTGAAGGTAACTACGGTAGTGCTCACAATTGTTACAGTTCTGGGCTGTGTTTTTGCCGGAGGTATCATCTCTCTGTTCCGTGATGACCCGGAGGTTATCCGCTACGGCACACTTGCTCTTCAGCTTCAGGCGCTTACATTGCCGCTCGCTCCGGTCATTACCATGAGCAACATGATGACGCAGACCATCGGCAAGACTCTTCAGGCCAATATTCTGGCCGCCGCATGGCAGGGACTGCTTTTCATCCCTGCTGTACTGATTCTTCCCCACTTCTGTGGCTTTCTGGGCGTACAGCTCTCACAGCCTATTGCCAATCTGCTTACGGCGATCATTGCCATACCGATTTGTGCAAAGATCTTCCGCGAGATGGACGAGGAAACACAAATACTTCAAAACAACAGCTGAAGCCGATTATGAAAACAGCCGTGTATTCATAAAGAATACACGGCTGTTTTTTATGTCCGGACTATTTGAAGAATCCGGTGATGAAATTCCAGAAATCAATAAAGATCTGTGCGACCCGGCCAAAGAATGTTGTTGAGCTGTCATCTGTCTCCGGCGTCACTGTATCCTCGCTGTCATCCACCTTGATCTCCTGCGTCCGCATAATATACTGTATGCTGGACGGTGTGCCGTTTTTCGCAGAGGTCATGGATTCCGGACTGGCCAGAACATCCATCAGCAGCAGATTGTTCTCCTCGCCGGTATAGCTGTCCCACTTGTCCTCTATGAGATCCGTAATCACATCGGTAGCTGTGCGGATATTTTCCGTCTGATCCAGACCGATCGTGGAACGCCGGAGCGCATCGGCCAATCCGCTCAGTGTCTGCCGCGTTCCGGCATCCAGACTGCTGCCGCTGTTTTTCAGCAGGCTTTCCAGTGAGCCCAGAAAGCTGCGGAGATCCCGTAGTCCGCCGGAAGCCTCTGTGATCAGATTCTGGCTGTCCTTCAGCGTATCCTGCACATCCGGAATATATGAATCCAGAAGGGTATGCAGTGCATCGATCTGCTCCAGT
>CAKTGW010000305.1 GCA_934561725.1 uncultured Oscillospiraceae bacterium | reverse complement strand
GATAAGAATATCCATCGTTAATAGTCAGCATACGATCCGCTGTATACTTTACATCTGCTGCGGTCAACGGAGTGCCGTCTGCGAACACCGCATCGTTACGCAGATGGAAAGTATACGTCATGGAATCCTCATCATAACTCCAATCTGTTGCCAGCCATCCCTCGGCAGAGCCATCTGTCTCGCTGGGCTTGACCAATGCTTCGTAGACATTTACATAAAGGAAATTATCGTTTTCACCGGAGCCCTTTGCCGGATCACAGGTATCAGGTGTCGTGGTACAGGTCGTACGCAGAATGCTGCTGCCAGAAGTGCTTGTGGGAGTTTCCACGTCGCTGCCGGCAGACGAATTACTACCGCAGGCGCTGAAGGAAACGAGCATTGCAAATGAAAGAAATATGGCAGTGAGCTTCTTTATGGATCGCATCATTGTTATCTCTCCTTACTCAACGGATAATTGATAAATTGCCAAGCCATACATTTTTGTATTCTTGATCACATTGTCAGCCAGCGTTCGTTCGTTCGGCGAATGAACTGTCAGTGGTTCATTCGGATACACTGCACCAAAGCAAACACAATTGGGAAATGCTCTGGCATAGGTTCCACCGCCAATGGAATAAAGTGTTGGTTTCTCACATGTGACTGTGGTATACACCCGGCACAGAGATTGAATCAACGGCGTATCGGCCGGAACATACAGCGGTTCTTTCACCTGTTGTTTCAAAGCTTCGAAACCGAGCGCCTCCAATTTTTCAGTTACGTTGGAGGCGATCGCGTGAATATCCGCCGTTACGGGCGTGCGGATATCAAAAGTTGCGGATAGTATACCGTCTTTTAATTGGAGTAATCCAAGCGTAGCAGTCAGTTTTCCGGATGGTTCATCAGAACAGTCGATGCCTAATCCCGCGCCGTCGGAAGCTGCAGCAGCCAGCAGCCTGCCGCACACCTGTCCCAGCGGCGTTGGCTCCACTGCCAGGATCTGAAGCAGCGGAATGATTGCAGATGTTCCGTTTTGCGGAGAATGGGACGGTGCATTTTTTCCTTTACATGAAATCTGATCGCCGGCAATCGTTCCGCCAACCTTTTTTGCAGCTTCCAACATGGCGTCAGTCACCTTGCCGGTATAGACCGCATGTGCCGGAACCAAGTTGGAAGCTTCGCCGGCTTCAATACTTGCTGTCGAGTCGACACGGCAGGAGTAGGTTCCGGTGTAAATTCCTTTTTCACGATTAACGACGGTATACATACCGTCCGGAGAAAAGCTGGCAGAAGGAACTTCCAAATGATGTTCTTTGTAATAGTGGATGCAGCCCCAACCGGTCTCCTCATTGGTACCGATGATAAAGCGAATTCGTTTTTTGGGCTGAAATCCTAACTTTTTCAGAGCATACATCCCATACAGGCAACTGAGAAGCGGTCCTTTATCGTCCGCAACACCACGCCCGATCAGATATCCATCCTTTTCTGTCAGCGTAAAAGGATCGGATTCCCAATCCGACTGCTCTCCAGCCGGAACTACATCAACATGGGAGAGAATACCCAGCAATTCTTTTCCTTCCCCCCACTCAATGGTTCCAACATAGCCGTCATAATTTTTGACCTGAAAGCCCATCTGTGCAGCGATGTCTAACAGATGCCTCAGCGCCCGGTCTACCGGAGCTCCAAATGGAGCTCCGGCAACAGGGGTACTTTCTACGCTCGGAATTGCAATCTGCTGCTTCAATGCCTGGAAAAGCTGCGGCATCAGTGTATCGACTTCATCTGAAAGCCGCTGAAATATCTTTTCCATGGATCAATACCCGGCAGCGCCCAGCTCTTCGCAGATCTTTACGCATTCCGGATCTACATAGAAGCCATTTTCTTCAATGGCAACGCCGTCACAATAGATGGAAGGATTCAGGATAATGCCATCAGTATGATTTGCTGCAACCCAGCTCTTGCCGCCAAGGCCTTCGCCCTGTGTACCAATACCGATTTCAACGCAGCCAAATACACGCTCATCCTCTTCAATGCGGCCAGTCGGTTCCGGGATGCCGGGGTTGAATCCACAGGAAATATGTGCGACCCAGTACATTTTGGGATCGTGCCAGGATTCCATCCACAGCTTAAACAGATGTGCTTCCCGGCAGTCATCAATAA
>CAKTGW010000304.1 GCA_934561725.1 uncultured Oscillospiraceae bacterium | reverse complement strand
GGTAGTGCTGAGGTATGCTTCCTTCCAGTGGCGCGCAGCAAGAAATACCGCCACTGAGGTCGCGATCGCAGCCGAAACATTGACCATATCGAAGAAGATCCGGGGCGGAAAATGCCCCAGCATGATATCCCGCATAATGCCGCCGCCCACAGCAGTAACACAGGCCAGAAAAATAACGCCGAACAGATCCGCACGCTTCTCAATAGCCGCCATCGCGCCGGACACCGCATAGGCTACTGTCCCCACGACCTCGATCACAGCCATGATGTAGTCGGAAATAGGCATACGCCGCCCCCCTTTTTCTCTGTAGTATAACACCGGCCGTTATCCTGTGCAAGATGCAAAAGAGCGCCCTTGTGTTTTCGGCGGTGCCGGCGTATAATATCTGAAAAATGACTTTATTTTCCGGAGGTCTGACCATGTCTGTTCTGCTTACCGGCGGCGCCGGTTACATCGGTTCCCATATTGCGGTGGAGCTGCTCCAGCGCGGCTTTGACACCATTATTCTGGATTCACTGGCCAACAGCAGCGCCGTATGTCTCCAGCGCGTTGCGCAAATTGCAGGCCGCTCACCCCATTTTTACGGCGGCGATATCAACGACGGCGCACTGCTCGACCGCATCTTTAGCGAAAACACCATTGACCGTGTGATCCATCTGGCCGGACTCAAATCCGTTCCCCAGTCCGTCAGCCAGCCGCTGTCCTACTACCGCGTGAATGTAGGCGGCCTGCTGACTCTTCTGGAAGCCATGGATCGCCATGGCGTAAAAAATCTGGTTTTTTCCTCTTCCGCCACCGTATACGGCACTGCGGACACCATCCCCTACACAGAGGATACCCCAACAGGCTGTACGAATCCCTATGGCCGCACCAAGCTCATGTGTGAAGAGATCCTGCGCGACAAATGCGTCTCCGATAAGGATTTCTCTGCTGTGCTGCTGCGCTATTTCAACCCCATCGGCGCCCATCCCAGTGGGTTGATCGGTGAAGATCCGCAGGGCATACCCGGCAATCTGATGCCCTACATTTCCCGCGTGGCCGTGGGTGCTCTGCCTCAGCTCACGATCTATGGCAACGACTATGACACACGGGACGGCACCGGAGTCCGGGACTACATCCACGTTGTTGATCTGGCCCAGGGGCATGTGCAGGCTATCGGCTATGCCGCCGGACACAAAGGCGCCCATGCCTTCAATCTGGGCACCGGCCGGGGATACAGCGTGCTCGAGCTTGTCAACACCTTCTCCCGCGTCAACAACGTGCCTGTTCCTTATGTTATCGGCCCGCGCCGGGATGGCGACATAGGCGAATACTATTCCGACTGCACGCTGGCGCACAACGAGCTGGGCTGGACTGCCCGGCGAACGCTGGAGGACATGTGCCGGGACAGCTGGAATTGGCAGAAAAAGAATCCAAAAGGCTTTGCCGACTGAGCGATCCATTAATTTTGTGCAATGTCCACAGGCCAATTGTTAAATTATCTACATTATTTTTTGAAGCAACGGCTTGCAATCTCTACGCAAGATTGTTATAATTATAACAGTTTTCAGGTGAGTCCGACACCCGAAAGCTTTGTCTCCTTTTCCTTTATTTCGTTGCAAAGCGCCGCAGCCCTTGTCCGAGGCTGCGGCGCTTTGCTGCTTTTTCATTCCAGTCCCAGCAGCTTTACTGCCATGACCGTCGGCAGAAGCAGCGGTGCCAGACGGCGTATGGAACAGCGCGTCAGTCCGCCGGCTGTTATCCCCAGCTGCCGGCTCAGCAAACGCTCTCCCCGGACGCCCCGGAGAGCGAAGATCATCAGCAGCATACTCAAGGGCATCAGCAGTGCCTCTGAACAAAGCGCGGCAGCATCCAGCCAACTCATCCCAAAGATCTCCGGCAGTGCGCCAAAGCCCATACCGTCTCTGGCGATCGCTACGGCCGGGATCGCCGCCATCGCCCCAGCCAGAACAGCTGCGCCCTTTCTCCCGACGCCCTCACCCGCAAAGGATGAGATCACCTCAAGCAGTGACACTGCCGACGTCAGAGCTGCCAGCAGCACCAGAAGATAGAAGAGGAATCCAAACATACTGCCCCATGGGCCATAGGATGCAAAGACGGTCTGCATGGTCACAAACAGCATCATACCGCCCTCTCCGTATCCTCCCGCCGCA
>CAKTGW010000303.1 GCA_934561725.1 uncultured Oscillospiraceae bacterium | reverse complement strand
AGGTGCTGAAATAGGGGCTTTCAACCTGATCGCCGTCACGTTCTACACTGTCTGCGCCATACTCTATATCCAAATCTGCTGTGTAAGGAATTTTCATCTCATCCGTATAGTTGCCGTGAGGACGAGTATCTTCCTCAGCAGCAGGCTGTGCAGAGGCACACCCTGCCAGAGCAAGGCAAAAAGCAGTCAGCAATACAATAATTTTCTTCATGGTATCGATCAACCTTTCAAAATATTATTGTACCTGTAATCAACAAACCCGCCATAATTGTTTTATTTATTTTATTGGGCCATTGGTCCCGCATTCTTTATTTATTCAATATCCGGTCGTTCTATATGCGCTTTATATAGTATATCTGCCTGCGGCAGCTGAAGTCTACTTTTAATACGCTCATGTTGTTTTATACAAGTACGATGGGAATTCCCATATAACTCACAGGTCTGTGCCTGCGCTATAAAATACCGAGTCCGCCTTTGGACTCCGACATGAGGTGCACATTTTGCGCACATGGCTTCCGGCCCTTCCCTCCTTTACAGCCGCGCTTATTATAACAAAAATGTCTGTAAATGCAAGATAATTCCCATAAAACAGGAAAATTTTTCCTAATATACAAAATTTCCCAGAATATTGAATATAAATTGTAGGTATATCCATCTTCTTGCTTTTCAGCAGCTTCTGAGTTATAATGCCATCATTGGCAGGCGTATTTTCTCCTGTCCTGGATAGTAATTGTAAAACTGCGAGTGCTTTGGAGGTGTACTTCTGTGAAAAGTGTTAAACCCGGCCGCGGTCCTTCTATGATGTCAGGAATCAGCGGGATCTTTGTTGCAATTTTTGGTGTGATCTGGATCGCCGTTGCCGTTAATATTGGCGCACCGTTTTTCTTCCCGCTGTTTGGCGTTGTCTTTGTCATTCTGGCCGTTGTTCAGGTTATTTACGATTTCCAAAATGCTACCGGCAAAAATCGCCATTCTGTGTTTGACATTGTGGATGAGAATGAGGAGCCGGATCCATGGGCCCCTGACTGCAATCCCCCCTCTTCCCCTGCACCGGCTCAGCCTGCAGCTGCCCGCTATTGTCCTTATTGCGGCGCACCAACTGAAGATGGCTTCAGCTTCTGTACCAAATGCGGCAAAAAGCTGCCTGAAAAAATATGATTTCTTCGACAGATTCCAACTTGACATCCCATATGCATTAATGTTAATATTACATCAAACAAAGGGGAGTAGTCAGCGCAGCAATGCGCGGCAATGTCAACAAGCATGAATCGCAGTGCAGTGCACATGTGATTCTGGCTTTGCCTGAAATGACCAGACCTGTGTTCCATCAGATGGAGCACAGGTCTTTTTTATTGGCTTATATTTTTAATGGAGGGTTTTTTGTATGGAAATGGATTTTTTATGGTCAGGAATCACTTCAATCACTTTGCCGCAGATCATTATGTACGCAGTAGGCGTGCTGCTGATCTGGCTGGCCATCCGTAAGGGCTATGAACCCGCACTGCTATTGCCTATGGGCTTTGGCGCGATTCTGGTCAATCTGCCCGACTCAGGCGTTATCAATCAAATGACAGAGGGCGTTGGCGAGGTATCCGGCATTATTCAATGGCTGTTTGAGATCGGCATAGAAGGCTCCGAGGCCTTTCCCCTGCTGCTGTTTATCGGCATTGGAGCAATGATCGATTTTGGACCGCTTCTGGCCAGTCCGAAGCTCTTTCTCTTTGGCGCTGCTGCCCAGTCCGGTATCTTTCTGACGATCCTGATAGCCGTTGGACTGGGTTTTGACCTGATTGACGCCGCATCTATCGGGATCATCGGCGCTGCGGACGGCCCTACATCCATTCTGGTCTCACAGGTCCTGGGCTCAAAATACGTTGGAGCGATCGCCGTTGCCGCTTACTCCTACATGGCGCTGGTGCCGATCATACAGCCCTTTGCTATTAAACTGGTTACGACCAAAAAAGATCGCGCCATCCGAATGCATTACAGTCCGGGCAGCGTTTCCAAACGGATGCGCATCTGCTTTCCGATCATCGTGACCTTTGTCTCCGGATTGGTCGCACCGGCTTCTGTGGCACTGGTCGGGTTCCTCATGTTCGGCAATCTGATCCGCGAGTGCGGTGTGCTCAACAGTTTGTCTGAAACGGCTCAAAAGGATCTGGCC
>CAKTGW010000302.1 GCA_934561725.1 uncultured Oscillospiraceae bacterium | reverse complement strand
CCGCGCCCGCTCATATCTATACATATAGATAGAAAAAAACCACCGTAATTCTAAGAATCACGGTGGTTTTTGGCGGAGAGAAAGGGATTCGAACCCTCGAGACGCTATTAACGCCTACACGATTTCCAATCGTGCGCCTTCGACCAGCTCAGCCATCTCTCCATATCTGCAATCAAAAGGTCAACTTTTTAATTGCGGCTGACTTATTCAATTCCTGAGTGCCAGATGATTATAGCAAAACAAAATCTGTTTGTCAATGCTAAATTTTTATTTTATTCTCCGGTTTCATTGTATTTTACCTCTGTTAATGGTATACTTTTATAAAATCCCCGGTTTTAAAGGAGCTGTCATGAAAAACAACAAATTTGCCCTTACCGCGATCAAGCTGCTGATCACCGCTGCTGTCGGCTTCATCTATTTTTATGTGAAGCTGCCCAGCATCAATCTGCAGGATCTGGAGTTCTATACCTTCGTTTTTATCCTCAGTGCAGTTTATTGTCTCCTCAGCATTTTCACCGTCGGTGTCTATCATGTAGACAGCATCTTTGAGCTGGGACGGGTCCTGAAAAAGAACTGCTTTCTGCCGGCCTGCATCTGTGCGGCGCTGATCCTGCTCATGCTGGTCGGTTCGCTCATCTCCGCTCCCATTTTCCGCGCCAGCGCCTACAGCGCTCTTCTGGACGTGGAGAGCGGCGATTTCACCGCAGACGTCAAGGAGATCAGCTTTGATCAGATCCCCATGCTGGATGCAGCCAGCGCCGAGAAGCTGGGCGACCGCAAGCTGGGTGAGCTCTCGGATATGGTCTCTCAGTTTGAAGTGGCTGACAACTACTCCCAGATCAACTACAAGGGCCGCCCTGTCCGCGTCACGCCGCTGATTTACGGCGATCTGATCAAATGGTTCAACAACCGCGCCGAAGGACTGCCCGCCTATCTCATTATTGATATGGTCACCCAGAATGTAGAAGTCGTGCGTCTGGATGAAGGCATGAAGTATTCTCCCAATGAGCATTTCGGCCGCAATCTCTACCGCCATCTGCGCTTCAATTATCCCGGCTATATGTTTTACGGTGCCAGCTTTGAGATCGATGAGGACGGCGTCCCTTACTGGGTCTGCCCCCGTCTGGTCAAGAAGATCGGCCTCTTCGGCGGTCAGGACATCAACGGCGCTGTACTGGTGAACGCCATCACCGGTGCGTGCACATACTATGAAGAGATCCCCACCTGGGTCGATCGGGTCTATTTTGCCGAGCTCATCATTCAGCAGTACGACTACCGCGGCATGTACCAGGGCGGCTTTATTAACTCCATCCTCGGTCAGAAGGGCGTGACCATTACCACCGACGGGTATAACTATCTGGCCATCAACGATGATGTTTACATGTACACCGGCATTACCTCCGTAGGCAGCGACCAGTCCAATGTGGGCTTTATCCTCACCAATCAGCGCACCAAGGAGACAAAATACTATCCCGGTGCCGGCGCAACGGAGTATTCCGCCATGGGCAGTGCCGAGGGCGAGGTGCAGAACCTGAAATATGTAGCCACATTTCCCCTTCTGCTGAATATTTCCGACCAGCCGACCTATTTTATGGCGCTGAAGGACGCCGCCGGTCTGGTAAAAATGTACGCCATGGTCAATGTGCAGCAGTATCAGATCGTTGCTGTGGGCAATTCCGTGGCAGAATGCGAAGCCAACTACGTGCAGATGCTGCCCGGTGGCAGCACCTCCAACGAGAACGAGTCAAAGCCCCAGCAGGAGATTGTCGGCCAGATCACCGATATCCGCTCCGCTGTAATCGACGGAAACACACACTACTATATCCAGCTGGCCGGTATGGACTGCTATTATGTGCTCTCTGCCGGCAGCAATCCCCTGGCTGCCATCCTGAATGTGGGCGACGAGGTGACGATCATCGCTGATACAGACAGCAGTGAGCTGGTCAGTGCCTATAAGATCACACGTGAAAACTGAAAAAGCTCAGCAAAGAAAAAACGCCTGTTTTGATAACAGGCGTTTTTTCTTTGCATTATTTACTTCAGCAGTGCGTCGGCCAATGCCTCCATCTGCTGCACGTTGCTGTCGTTCATCGTGCTCTTGATGCTCACCACGGGCTCTACGACCTCAACATTTTTCATTTCTTCCAGATATGCCCGGGTCAGCTTGCCGGCCATAGGTGCCCAGGAGC
>CAKTGW010000301.1 GCA_934561725.1 uncultured Oscillospiraceae bacterium | reverse complement strand
CTTTTTGTCCGCGATCTAAGACTCCCCTGTGCAAGGGGAGGTGAATCGGCGCAAGCCGAGACGGTGGGGGTGACGCTCTTGCGTCCTATGCGGAGCACTGCTTGCGCAGACATAATCCCCTCAGTCAGCTTCGCTGACAGCTCCCCTTGAGCCCAAGGGGAGACTTTTTGTCTGCGATTTAAGCCTCCCCTGTGCAAGGGGAGGTGGATCGGCGCAAGCCGAGACGGAGGGGTTGACGCTCTTGCATTCTATGCGGAGCACTGCTTGCAGGGACATGATCCCCTCAGTCAGCTTCGCTGACAGCTCCCCTTGAGCCCAAGGGGAGACTTAGATATCTTTCAATTTAAGAAAAATGAGCAGTGGAGCCGCGGAATTTCATGATTCCGCGGCTCCACTGCTTTTATGTCTCCTAATAACCTAAAAGGAACTTATATTTTATACGTTTTGATCGGTTCTGCCGTCTGCTGCCGGAAGCTGAGCGGCGATGCGGGAGGCGTTTTTTCCGGCCGGATACGCCCACCCGCCGCAGCGCCCAGCGCAAAAAAGCTTACACAGAGCAAGAGCAGAACACAAATACTCCACAGCCGGCTGCGCCATTCCATTTTCTGTTTATAGCACTGATAGGACATGGTCTTTCCCTCCTTGCAGAAAGACTATATCTCTGCGCTGTATCGAATCCTGATCGGATCTGCGTCAAAGTTGCATCATCCGCAGCTCTTTTCCGCCGCTATTCGCCCTTGTCATACTCTGACTCAGAGGATACCTCAGCACTATACAGCACGGCATCCATCGGCGTCCAGCCGATCCACCATTCATCCGCAGCAAGATCAAAATACGCCGCTCCCTCATCTGTTCTCAGCACTGCGGTGGATTCGTCTTTACGATACCACTCACCGGCATCGACGAGCTGAGATTGCAGTACTGCATAAACCGCTTCCATCTCCACATTCCACCGGTTGCTTCTGTTGCTCCCCAGTTCAAAGGAATAGATCAGGCCGGTATCCATGTCCAGCACCATCGTACCCGTTTCTGCCTGAGCCCCGGAGAGTTCCAAGCCCCACACTCTTACGCTCAAAGCCGGCTTTTTTATATCCGTAAACGTAAACTGGATGGCTCCGGCGATTTCCATATCCGGTACATCCACTCCCAAGGCCCGGCAGCAGACGGCCAGCGTCTGGTCGACTACGTCCTGCACAAGTCCCTGATTCCACAGCTCCGTTTCTTTCAGATCCTGCTGGGCCAATGTGACGCTGTCGTTCTGGCCATTGAATTGACAGATGATTTCCAACTTTTCTATAGTCGAATATGGCTCCTGCTCCACATTCAGATTATAGGGCAGCGGCTCCTGACTGATTTTTCCGTTGCGGCGCAGGTCACCCAGTCCAAGCACGGCTATAGGCAGCCCCACAGAGCTGAGCAGCAGGATGGCCGCCAGCAGAAATTGCAGCGGGATCCTAAGCTTCTTCAACCGCCGCACCTCCTTTCAGCGTGATCGTCGCCGCTGTTCCCATACTCGGCCGGCTCTCAAAGTGCAGCTGCCCTCCATGAAGCTTTATGATCTCGGCACAGATACTCAGGCCGAGTCCGGCGCCGCCCTGTGCTCGGGCCCGGGATTTATCCACCATGTAGAAGGCCTCCGTAATGCGCTGCAGGTCCTCCGGCTGCATTCCTTTTCCGTTGTCCTCTACCCGGATCTCATAGCAGTCCGGATGCACGCGGCCCAGCAGACGCACACGGCCGCCGGGGCCGTCTATGGCTTTGCGGGCATTATCCAGCAGATTCATGCACACCGTTTTCATCAGATCCGGCTCGATCTCCATTACGCCATCCTCCGCATCCACGGAAAATTCTATCCCCTCACGCAAAAACACCGGAGTCATGGCAATACGCAGCGAATAGAAAAAATCATAGGCATAAACACACCGGGTCCGGAGCTTATCCTGCTTGAGCACGATCAGATCCATCAGCTTCATGCTCATAGCCTCCAGGCGTTTGCCTTCAGTGAAAATATAGTTGGCCGACAGCACGACCTGTTCATTGGTCAGCTGCTTGCTGCGCAGCATGTCCGCATAGCCGATCATTGCCGTAAGAGGCGTTTTGAGCTCATGGGCAAAGCTGCCGATAAAACGCTCCTGCCGTCGGGCAGCCTCGCGGAGCTCCTCTATCTTTTCCTCCAGCTGTCCCGCCATGGTAT
>CAKTGW010000300.1 GCA_934561725.1 uncultured Oscillospiraceae bacterium | reverse complement strand
TATTCCAGCGATAGTGCAGTGGATCCCATCGGCGCATGCGTTGGCCCCAAGGGCGGCCGCGTGGCCAGCATCGTCAATGAGCTGGGCGGCGAAAAGATCGACATCATCAAATACAGCGACGATCCCTGTGAGTATATCGCGGCTGCGCTCTCTCCGGCGGAGGTCATTTCCGTTGAACTGCTGGATGAGCCCAAGACCTGCCGGGTCATCGTACCGGACAGCCAGCTGTCTCTTGCCATTGGCAAGGAGGGCCAGAACGCCCGTCTGGCGGCCAAGATCACCGGGTACAAGATCGATATCAAGCCCGAGAGCGAGGCTTGAGTCCTGCTGGCAAATACTTTGAGTAAGCGAGGTGGCCTCAGTGCCTAAAAAGATACCGATGCGCCAGTGCACGGGCTGCCGTGAAATGAAGCCCAAGCGCGAGCTGATCCGTGTTGTGCGGGCCCCTGACGGGGGAATTTCGTTGGATTTCCGCGGCAAGGCACCCGGTCGGGGCGCATATGTCTGCCCGAACAGAGAGTGCCTGCGGAGAGCAATCAAGTCCAGAGCTCTGGAGCGTGCGTTCGACACGCCGATCCCGCAGGAAATCTATGAGGCGCTCACAGCACAGATGGAGGTGGGCGACAGTGAGTAAAGCATTGAATTATCTGGGACTTGCCAGAAAGGCCGGGCTTCTGGAGCTCGGTGAAGAAAATACAGGCGCGGCCATCCGTGCAGGCAAAGCGCGCCTGGTCATGCTGGCAGCGGATGCCTCTGATAATGCGCGCCGCCGAGCCGCCGGATTTGTCCATGGCACAAAAACAGCCATGATCACAGTTCCCTTTACGAAAGAGGAGATCTCCGGTGAGACGGGAAAAGCGGGCTGTTCCATGGCGGCATTCGTAGATATTGGCTTTGCCGTCAGCTTTGTGCAGACCTTATGCGCAGATAAGCCGGAGCTGGCTCCGGTGCTTGAAGAGCTGACAGAGGAAAAGCAGCGGGCGGATAAGCGGCGGCAGGAGGCAAAGGCCCATGAGAAGAACAAAAAGTACGGCAAAAGGAGGAAGAGCGTATGATCAATAAGTACAGAGTCCATGAGGTGGCAAAGGATTTCAAAATGACCTCCAAGACTGTGACCCAGATTCTGACCGACTATGCCACCACACCAAAAAACCACATGCAGGTTCTGGAAGAAAATGAGCTGGACCTGATTTTTGAATACCTGACTCAGCACAATCAGGTGGCTGATCTGGCTGAGGTATTTGCAGTTCCTGAAAAGAAGGCGGAAACGGTGAAAACAGAAGCACCCAAGGCAGAGAAGGCTGCGCAGCCGACTCAGGAAAAAACAGAGAATACTGTACAGAAACCGGCCCAGAGCGCACCACAGGCGCAGAATAATGGGCAGGCGGCTCCGGCGGCTGCACAGAAGAAGCCCCAGCAGCAGGCACCCATAAAGCGTGTGCCTGAAAAGCGCGTGATCGATACCCGCGGCAATACATCCACTAATCTGGATAAGTATGACGAGAAGTTCGATAAGCTTGCCGGCGACCGGGCGCAGAATGTCCGGGGCGGCAAGGAGAAATTCACAAACAAGAATAAAGCACGTCAGCAGGCACAGAACATGGGCGCAAAGCGCCGCCAGGAAGAGCGTGAGCGCCAGCAGCGCCAGTTCTTTGAGCTGGCCAAGAAGGCGCCGGTCAAGGTGTCTATTCCCGACGAGATCAGTGTGGGCGAGTTGGCCAGCCGCATGAAGAAGAGTGCGGCAGAGGTCATCAAGCAGCTGATGAAGCTGGGCGTGTTTGCCTCCGTTTCAGAGATCATTGACTATGATACTGCGGCTCTGGTAGCTATGGAGTTGGGATGCAAGGTAGAGAAGGAAGTTGTAGTCACTGTAGAGGAACGTCTGATCGACGACCATGAGGATAAGCCCGAGGAACTGGTACCCCGTGCACCTGTTGTTGTGGTCATGGGACATGTTGACCACGGCAAGACCAGTCTGCTGGACTATATCCGCCGGGCGAACGTAGCCTCCGGTGAGGCCGGCGGCATTACGCAGCACATCGGCGCCTATCGTGTGGAGATCAACGGCAGCCCCATTACCTTCCTGGATACCCCGGGCCATGAGGCGTTTACCTCCATGCGTGCCCGCGGCGCCATGGTCACGGATATCGCCATTCTGGTGGTGGCGGCGGACGACGGCATTATGCCCCAGACGGTTGAGTCCATCAACCATGCC
>CAKTGW010000299.1 GCA_934561725.1 uncultured Oscillospiraceae bacterium | reverse complement strand
GATCCATATAGTGCAAAGTGCGCTCTGCCATTTCGTCATCCCAGGTGAGGATAAGATGCCAGCCATCGCAGTTGCCGCGGACCACATAGGTACTGCCCCGGTCACAAAGCTCCATAATGTAATGCAGGGTATCCAGACTATATCTGCCCTTTTCCAGAAAATCTCCGTCGATCACCAGCAGATCATCATCGCAAAAGCCGGCCTTTTGCAATACGCCCTTCATATAGGGCAGATTACCGTGAATGTCAGACATCACCAGAATACGCCGCCCTGCAGGCAGCGTCAGCTTTTGCACCGCCTTACTCACGGAAGCATCATCTCCATCTGTTTCAGCGGGCCCAGCACGCCCATAGTCTGTCCGATCTCCCTGAAGCCAAAGTGCTCATAAAAGCCGATCGCCTTTTTGTTACACTCCGCCGCATGCAGCCGCAGACTGTTCCGGCCCAGTTCCCGGGCCACAGTCACCGCATGCCCCAGAAGCTGAGGGCCATAATCCATCTCTCTGTGCTCCGGATCCAGATAAAAGAAGCTGATCCAGCAGTAGCCCTCTGCCGCGCCCCGCTGCAGATCCAGCTCTACAATACCGATGGTCTTTTCACCTGAAAAGATCTTTACCAGCCCGCCCGGGGCATCGGCATGCGTGCGGGCATAATAAACATAGGCATTGGGATCAAAACCGCTCAGCGTCCCATGAACAAGCTTCCAGGCATCCGCATAGCAGGCCTCATAATACGCCCGTTCCCTGTCCAGATCCAGCTTTTCAAAGCGCAGATTATTGTTGTCCGCCCCGGTGCGTTTTTTCCACCAGGTCTGATGGGCAAAGGTACTGTTGGTCTCATCCAAATGACTGTTATCGTTGCGGTACTCGGGGATCAGCCTTCCGTCCTCCCAGGTGTACAGGCTCACACAGGTATTGTCACCATGGGGGACCGTATCCACATCCCGGGAGGGGACGCCCAGCACCCGGCAGTGGAGCGCACGGATCGCCATACCGTGGCTGACCAGCACGATCGTCTGTCCCTCATGCTTTTCGGCCAGCTCTGTTACCACACCATACATCCGGTCCTGTAAATGGGCAAAGCTCTCGCTGCCCGGCACATGCCAGTTATCCGGATCGCTGGAAAAGGCAGCCAGCTGCTCGGGGCTCTCCCGCCCCACGTCTCCCCAGGTCTGATTTTCCCACACGCCCATGCAGACCTCTTTAAGGCGCGGCTCAACAATGATCGGCAGATCGTGATACTTTGTGATCGCCGTTGCCGTTGTCTGCGTGCGGCTCAGGTCACTGGCATAAACCGCATCCATATGTATATTCCGGAACCGCTCCGCCAGCGCGGCGATCTGCCGATATCCCCGGGGCGTGATCTTTCCGTCGTGGTGTCCCTGTACCCGGCGGTAAAGATTGCCCTCCGCCTCGGCATGACGGATAATATAAATCTTTGTCATATGTTCTCCTTTATATGCGCGATATGCGCGAGGGAGCGCCGTTCCCCTGAGCGGCGCTCCCCTTATTGCAGCACTAAATGCCCAGCACCTTACTGAGCCGCCGGCCAATCATGGTATTATATTCATGCAGATCATCCCACTGCTTCTCCCGCCGTACGGCATGGCTCAGTGCATCGGGAATATCCGCTGTCGCAGGGATCCCGGGATTATATTTCTCCAGATTTTCCGAGAGGAACAGCTCCAGGCCAAGAGCCTTGGCCTCCAGAATAACGATCCCCTGTCCCTCATACCGGCTGGTCAACACAAATCCATCCATTCGGCCGAGATAATTAAAAGGATTATGCTGATTGCCCAGCAGCGTGACCATATCCTCCAAGCCCAAATGGGCGATCTGTTTTTCCAGCTTCTCCCGATCCGGCCCGTCGCCGATCAGATAAAAATGCAGATCATCCCGCCGACTCTTCACCTTGGCCAGCATCTCCATCAGCAGATCATAGCCCTTTTGATGGCAGAGCCGACCCACGGAGCAGAGATTGTACTTGCTTTCATCAATCTCAAAATTCTCCAGTGGAATGGCTGCCTTGCGGAAGATCTCTTCCGTATCCACATGGTTGGGGATCGGCGTGATCGTTTTATCCTGAATGCCGGACACCCGGCGGAAGCCGTCTATGATCCCAGGGGATACGGCACAAAATTCATCAAAATACTGCAGCTTTTTATGAAAAAAGTGCCAGAGCACCCGATATTTGGGCTCATTGCGCAGCTTGATCTCCACAT
>CAKTGW010000298.1 GCA_934561725.1 uncultured Oscillospiraceae bacterium | reverse complement strand
CTGGGCTATTCCATGGGCAGCGCACCCATCGTGGGATATCATTACGGCGCCGGCAATCGGGATGAGTTGAAGGGGCTGCTGGGGAAGAGTATTCGCCTGATCGCCATCATGAGCATTGTGCTCACCGGCCTGGCCATAGCTCTGGCACGGCCGCTGGCCATGGTGTTTGTGTCCTATGACCCGCTGCTGCTGAAGGTAACGATTCACGCCTTTTCTATTTATTCGCTGTCCTTCCTTTTGTCGGGGTATAATATTTATGCCTCATCCTTTTTCACCGCGCTGAACGACGGATTTACGTCTGCGCTGATTTCCTTTGCCCGTACCCTGATCTTTGAGGTGGCGGCTGTTCTGATCCTGCCCCTGTTTATGGGCGTCAATGGCGTGTGGAGCGCGGTGATCGCCGCTGAGGTGTTCGCTTTCATCCTGTCAATGGTCTGCCTGGTGCGAAACCGGGGAAAATATGGCTATGTCTGAGCGGGAGGCGGCTATGAAAAATCTGTTTCAGGAGTTCAACCGGATCGACGGCTGTATTGAGAAGTCGTATCACAAGGCGGCGCTGAGAATGGGGCTGTCAGATGGCACATTCTGGATCCTGTATACGCTGGCGGTCAATGAGCCTGGCTGTATGCAGACGGCGCTGTGCCGTGCGACAGGGATGACCAGAACCACAGTTAACTCCGCGCTGAAAAAGCTGGAGAAAGAGGGAGTACTGTACCTGACTTCCGGGGAAGGGCGGAATACCCGTGTGTTCTTGACAGAGAAGGGAACCGAGCTGGTTCGAAATACAGTTTGCCGGCTGATCGAGCTGGAAAACCGGATCTATGAAGGCTGGTCGCCTGAGGAGCAGGCTATGCTGCTCAGACTGAACCGCGATTTTGCCGACAAGCTTACCGCACTTGTAGAGACCCTATAGAGAAATAAAGCCCATATGCAGATCCTGCATATGGGCTTTATTTGAAAGCTATTAGATCAGCTCATTGGCTAGTGCGGATATAGTATCTTCGTCGGCGCCGTCCAGATTTGTCAGGTAGTAATTGACTCCATCGCGGCTCCAATGAGCGCGCCAGCTGTCGGGGGACAGGCGCTCCAGAACGGCATTATACTCGGCGTTGAGCGAAATACTGCCTACGGCTTCGCCCTCAGCGCGTGAGAAATTGCCCTCCAGTCTGGCTGCCTCATAGGTGTATTCATGGTCATCCAGAGTGAAATCGCCCCGGGCAATTTCACCGTCGAAAATGCAGTAGCTGATATTTTCTGCACCCTCCGGCGCGTCAATGGACAGATCCAGCCTTTCAAAATCCTGCGGTCCGGACACATCCTCAAAGGGAGAACCACCAAGTACAGGCGGCTCACTTAGCTCTCCCGGAGACATCATGCGCGGCAATACTGCGCTTGCGGCCAGTACTGCAATCAGGCAGGCGGCAAGACTGCCCCAGCGCAGCCAGAAGGGATTGGTACGGCGGCGGACAGGGAGAGGCTCCGGCTCAGCTTTAGCTTCGATAGGGCTTTTCTTGTTTTGTACAGCGGCTTTTTTCAGAATATTGGTGTACATCCGCTCCTGCGCGCCGGCTTCGGGCTCTATTTTCTCAAAGGCCTTTTTCATCTCATTTTCGTTCATACACCATCACCTCCGAGCGTGAGTTTCAGTTTTGCACGGGCATCCTTAAGCTGATGTGGATGGCGGGCGCCTGAGCATGGCAGCGATCTCGTCTGTCTGGTAGCCTTCATAATAATGAAGCCAGACGACCTCTTTGTACTTTAGAGGGAGAGCCATTACAGCGGACAGCGTGTCGTCTGCTGTGTCCTGCGCTTCTGCGGGAAGATCTGCAGCCTCGTCGATCGGTGATACCTTTTGCCGCCACCAGTGCTTGAGCTTGTCTTTGCAGATGTTCATGGCTGTAGTTGTCAGCCATGCGCGCTCGTGCCGTTCGTTTTCAAAGGAAATGTCACAGGTCATAGCGCGCACAAAGGTATCCTCTGTGCAGTCCTCTGCGTCCTGTGCGTTTTTCATAAAGGTATAGCATACGCGATAGATGGCCTTGAAGTGCCGCAGGTAAAAAGCCTCAAAAGCATCCTGCATGACTTCACCTCCTATATGTTATACGATCGGGAAGGACGGATTGTCGGCATTATATGGATAAAATAAGAAAAATCCTTGAAAGCACAATGCTTTCAAGGATCAATCATGGTGCAGTTGAGCAATCCAAATCCGAACCTGTTTTTTC
>CAKTGW010000297.1 GCA_934561725.1 uncultured Oscillospiraceae bacterium | reverse complement strand
CATTGGATCTGGCAGGACGGCCAGAATCTTCTGCTGGATACGCCTGAGATCAGGGATGGCAGTCTGATCCTGCCGAAGAAGCCGGGGCTGGGCGTTACGCTGAATATGGCAGCAGTGGAAAAGGCCAACGCGCTGTATGAGAGCATGCCCAGCCATGACCGCAATGATGCCGAGTATATGCAGTACCTGATCCCGGGTTGGACCTTTGACTGCAAGAAGCCTGCGCTGGTACGCTAGCTCCCGGTCATAAACACACCGGACAGTCCGTTTACATCCCGCAGGACAGTGATCCGCTGCGCCAGCTGCCGGCAGCAGGCATCAAAATAGCAGTGAGCTGCTGGTTTTCCGAAAAGCGAACCGGAAAGCAGGCTGCCGGCCTGAAGCAGCTTTTTCTCGATCTGCCGGGGAGAAAGCGGTTCAAAAACAGTATAAAGCTGTTTCAGCTCTGCTTCTGTCAAAAGCAGCGGAGAAGGGGAACGGCAGAGAATCATGCAGCCCAGTGCGTTTACAAAAGCGGGCTCAAACAGATTGACCAGCAGCTCGCAGCTGTCGCGTGAGCTTAGAGAGAGAACGGCGTTCAGCTCCCGTACAGAGAAACAGCACAGGAAGCAGTTTTCCAGTGCCAGTGCCTGTAGGTAGCAGAGCAGATAATCGATCCCTCCAAGCGCTTCCGGAACGGGAACCGCCAACTGATAGTCTATGCTGCATGGAATCTCACGGGCAAAAAAACGCGGATCATAGGCTGTCCAGAAGCCCCCGATGCTCCGCAGCGTGTCGGACAGGGAACGGCTTTTTGCCTGGGGTAACTGTGTACACAGCTGCTGCCAGAGTGCGTGGGCGCGGGGGATCTTTGCCCGGAGCCGCGCCAGTCCGGCTTGGTATTTTTCAGCGAGCCTGCCGTGCATAAAGTCCTGCCGGTTCTCTGAATTCAGCCCTATGCAATAGCAGAGACTGTCCAGCAGTGTGCGGGCGGTTTCCACAGGGACTGAACTGCTCATGTCGCCTGTATACTCCCGAACCTGGCGGACCAGAAGTGCGGTCAGCTCCCGGGAAAAAGCGGTATGCTGGGCAGATATTTTGCTTTGGGATAACTGGTGTCTAGTTTCCATCGGCGCCTCCATAAAAAAGCGAGCTTTGTACGCCTGTACGGGCTATGTGCAGCATATCTTTGCCGGAAAGTCCGGCAATCAGGTCCGTGCTGCCATGTGCCGGGCCATTGAAAAGCTGGCAGAGCGTGTCGATCAGTTCCGTGTCGGGCAGCTTTTCGCCGCAGACACCCTTGAATGTGTAAAACAGTGTTTGCAGCTCGCTGAGCGTATCTGTGAGTTCATCCTGCATCAGATAGGGAGAAGCGCGGAGGGCCATGAGCAGCGCTTCAAGGATCCCGCCTTCAAATTCAATGCGGTCGGTTTCCCTGAGCGCACAGATGCGGGCCTCCTCCAATTGGCGGAGATTTTCTTCCGTCAATTTCAGACCGTAAGGCGTGAGCAGCTCACGGCAGCGGGAGAGGGTCAGCATATTGATGTGAAGCTGTGGTATGCTCCAGTTTTCCATTTGCAGCACCTCGTTCACTGATATTGGTACCCCTGTCAACCGGGGGTATATATTCATTAACACAGTGCCCCAAGAATGACAAGTCTTGAAAAATACCCGATTTTGTGGTAATATAACACCATCGAAAGAGAAAAGATTTGCAAAAAAGCCCTGACCATTACACGGGTGCTCATAAGAAAGTAATTCCAAAATTACGATTATGGCATCTGTCAGACGGGGTTGGTAAACGAGATAACGGGTATTCGGTGAAAGCCGAGTACCCGTTATTTTTTGCCCATGCGAGGAAGCAATAGATTTATTCACATTTTTCGTGTATAATTAATTTATATCTTTTCTATCCTTTCCATTCCGAGATTTTTTCAAAAAATCTCAAAAAATTTTGGAAACATTGGAACAATTCAGCCTTTCTCATGCCATATACAGTAGAGGGCTATTTCAAAACGATTGGAGGTGACGCTTATGGAGAAGCGGAAAAGCCCCAAAGGTTTCATTGTGGTGCTGCCCGGTGAGATCATCGAAATACCGCAGGATAGCGACAAATCATGGCTGACCCTGTTTTACAGTTTGCCAAGAGAGCTTGCAGAAAAGTGGAAACCCGCCTATGAATTGCCCCGCTGCCCCTATGAGGTTTTGCGGACGGACAAGTATGACCACATCGTATGTGATGATATGTTCAAGCTGCTT
>CAKTGW010000296.1 GCA_934561725.1 uncultured Oscillospiraceae bacterium | reverse complement strand
GAAAGCCCCAGCGTTAAGCGCCGCAAGAAGTCTGAGGCTGCCAGAAAGAACAAAAATAAGCGTTATTATTAATCGCTTAAAGAAGGCCGAAGGGATTTTCCCTTCGGCCTTTTTATGTTTGATTGCATATATACAAACTGACAGCTCTGAGCTGCTCGGAACTGTCAGTTTATTGATCGCAGAATAATTTGTCCGGTGTATATTGTGAACGGGAGAGAACGGTGGAAAGCTCTGTCAGCGCGTGTATGGGGACCTGCGTACCGTAGACCGGCGCGGGAGTGCGCAGAAGCAATTTTTCTCTTTTAAGGAGCTGGATAGAGACGCGGACTGTGGTGCCTCTGCCCTCGCGGCTTTCCAGAATGACGGTACCACCGTGCCTCGCGGCAATTGCGGAGGCCAAAGGAAGGCCAAGGCCGCTGTCCGGTGAGGGCAGCTCCAGGCTGTCTGCAAAGCCGCGGAGCTGAAAGGCGCTGGCAAGAATATCCGGCGCCATGCCGGAACCGTTGTCGGTGACAGAAACGATGGCCATATTCCGCTTTTGGCTTAAATGGACCGCAATGCGTCCGCCGGCATCCGTGTGTCCCAATGCATTGGAGAGAAGGCCGAGAAAAAGCAGTTCCATCAGATGGGCGTCGGCGCTTACGGTTATAAGCTCGTTTGGCGCATCATATTCTAAAATAACGCCGCTGTCCTGCGTAAGATGACGGACGGAGCTGGCCAAATCAGAGAGAAAGGCGCCCAATTCCAATTCTGCAAGATCGAGTGTGTAGCGTTCGGATTTAAGTGCGGACAGTGTAGACAGATGCTCGGTCGTGCGCAGAAGCTTATAGTAGTTATGGTATAAAATGGATATATACAGGCTTTGCTTTTCACCTATGCCGCAAAGTACAGATAGGCGGTCGGCGGCCATTCGCAGAGTTGTGATCGTGGAGATCATGGAATTCAGCGCGCTGAAGGGCGTCAGATCCACATTTTTTGTGCCGACGGATTCAGTCAGCATAAGGACAAGCAGATGCTCAAACTGCGTGATCGTAATACAATATTCCCGGTCGGAGAGAGTGGCTGAAATGACGGAATCCGGAGCATAGGGCCAGTTCGGAAGCAGAGCAGAGATGTTTTGCGGAGACTGGGAGACAGAGAACAGCTTTTTCCAGGCGGGATTGGAATAGACAAGCAGATCGCCCTCTGCCGCTGCGACAGGCTGTGTGCTCAGGTGAAACAGATTATCCAGATTCTTTAATATATCGCTCATTTCTACCTCCTTGTGAAGGAAAACAAACACAGTATTCCCATATTTGAGTGGGGTATGTATGCCAACCGTGCGAGGGGAGAAGAAAGGCTCCGTGTGCGAAAGCTGTTTTCAACATTTTTCGACAAAATTCGGCAAATTGACATGCTCATCATACTACTTAGGCGGGGGAATTGTCAATTTATATTCGAGGCTTGGGAGCCGACGTATGTATGACGCAGGTGAGGATGAAAAGGCCAGTATACAGCAGATACTTAAATCATATCATGTGTGAAATTAGGATTGTGCATAAAATGCACAATATTTCGATAAAATAAGATTGAAATTGATGCACTTTTTGATGCAAAAAAGAAAGTTTTTTGTTGTTGCTGCTGGAAAAATGAGATACAATGAATTATACAATACGACAATAGCGTATCATACAATACAATGGAGGAATAATTGCATGAAAATCAAAGCGGGAATCAACGGCTTCGGCCGGATCGGACGCCTTGCCTTTCGCGCCGGTATCGAGCGGGGCGATTTTGAGTTTGTTGCGCTGAACGCACCGGACAAAACCCCCGAGCAGCTGGCCTATCTTTTTAAATATGACACTGTTCATGGCCGGTTCAACGGCGATGTAGATTATGATGATGAATATCTCTACATAAACGGTCAGAAGACCCGTTTGCTGAACAGCCGCGACCCCAACACCCTGAACTGGGGTGAGCTGGGCGCTGACTATGTTCTGGAGTGCACCGGCAAGTTCCTGACCCGTGAAAAGGCACAGCCCCATCTGAACCAGGGCGCAAAGGTCGTTGTATTTTCCGGCCCGTCTAAGGATGAGACACCCATGTTTGTCTATGGCGTAAACCATGAGACGTATACACCTGATCTGGACATGGTCTCCAATGCCAGCTGCACCACCAACTGCCTGGCGCCTATCGCCAAGGTGCTGCACGATAACTTCGGCATCACCGACGGTCTGATGACCACCGTGCACTCCACCACTGCCACCCAGAAGACCGTGGACGG
>CAKTGW010000295.1 GCA_934561725.1 uncultured Oscillospiraceae bacterium | reverse complement strand
GTTTTACCCCATGCACCAGAATGTGCTGTGGACACTGATGCTGGGACTGCTGGGAATCCGCTGCATTGATGCGGCGGAGCAAAGAGGCCGGAAATGGCAGAAGATCGCTGTATCCTGCCTGGTGCTGTTGTTCGGCTTTATCCTTGGCACGGTGTGCATGGTGGACTATTATGGCGCGGGTGTGGTGACGGTCCTGGTGTTCTACATATTCAGAGAGCGGAAGTGGTGGTGCCTTTTGGGGCAGCTTGGTTTCCTGTACTGGCTGAATGTGCAGGTCCTGGGGGGACAGGTCTATCCCATCCATGTGTTGGGAGCGGAGCTGGAGCTCTCGCAGCAGGGGCTGGCACTGCTGGCGCTGATCCCCATATGGCTTTATCGGGGGCGGCAGGGATGGCATAACAGGGCGTTCCAGTATGCCTGCTATGCATTCTATCCCGTGCATATGTTGATCCTGGCTCTGCTGATGCTGCTTGTTCCATAATTACAGATATAGAAAGCCCGCAGTTTGTCTAACAGACTGCGGGCTTTTTTCATCTGTTCAGAATGGCCTTGATCTCAGAGAGATCAGCGGCAAAATAGATTCCCTTTTGCTGCTCAGGTGAGGAGAGACCGGCGTCTATCATATGTACCAGCATGGCCTTCATGTGGTCATAGTAGCCATGGAGGTTATAGAAGATACACGGCGCGTCCAGATGTCCCAGGGCAAGCTTGGACATGATCTCTGCGATCTCCTCAAGTGTGCCTGTGCCGCCGGGAAAGGCGATGAAGGCGTCGCCCAGTTCAATCATTTTCGCCTTCCGCTGGGACATATCCTCGGTTATGATCAGCTCTGTGATATCATCGTAGAGCAGGCCGGCGTCAATAAAAAACTGCGGCTCTACGCCGGTCACCTTTCCGCCGGCAAACAAGACGCTTTCTGCGAGCTCTCCCATAAGTCCGCTTTTCGAGCCGCCGTAAACAAGGGCGTTGCCGCTCTGACCGATCCAGGTGCCAAGCTCTCTTACGGCAGTTTTCAGCGCGGGATCCTTGCCTATGGCAGAACCAAGATAGACTGTGATATTCATATGATGTGTATCCTTTCAATCATGCTGGGGCCATTATACTATAGCAGATAGATAAGTGCAAGGCGGTTTGAAGCCTGCGCGAGGGCAGAAAAGAGCCTTATGACTTGTATTACTGCCTTTTCTTCTTCGACAGGGTAAGGCCGAAGGCGAGCATCTGCCGCGGAAAACGGCAGCCGTCCAGCATAATTGGTGTAAATCCGGACTTTGTGCAATTAATCTGTAAACAGAGCGGGAAAATGTACAGATGGCACGATGGTATGACCAACAAAAATGCAAATATAAAAAAGTGAAATGACGAAACCGTTTTCCTTCCTTGCGTCCATCCTTTTGGAATGATATACTAACAACACATTGGTTATGCGAGTCAGACCGCACAAATTGACAGAACGGCGGCTCGTGAATTAAAGGAGGAGAACTACACATGCGTGAAGTTGGTATTGTTGGCATTGGACATACCAAGTTCGGAAAGTCAGATCTGCCTTTTCTGGATCTGCTTGGCAGCGCTGCACTGATGGCGCTGGATGATGCAGGCATTCAGACTGGTGAGGGTCACTGCATCGATCAGGTTTTTGTATCTTCCATGGGCGCCTCCATTCAGAACCGCATCAGCGGCAGTGCATCGGCGCTGGTGGATTCGCTCAATCTGCGCCCGGCAATGGCTGAGTGCGTGGAAAACGGCCCTGCTTCCGGCGGAAGCTCTGTCAAGCTGGCCTATATGGCCATCGCAAGCGGCATGTGCGACTGCGTGCTGGTCGTCGGCGGCGAAAAAATGGGCAAGGGCAAGGAAGCTACAGACTTTGTTGCCACTATGCTGCATCCCGTTGCCGAGTATCCCTACGGTCTGACTCTGACGAGCTTTGCCGCAATGTTTACCCGTCTGATCATGGATAAATACGGCGTGACCAGTGAGGATCTGGCCCGCATTGCAGTGAAGAACCATGAGAACGCCTGCCACAATCCTGTGGCTCAGCTCCAGAAGCAGGTGTCTCTGGAAGCAATCACCACCGGCCCTGACCGGGATAAGATCAATCCCATGGTTGCAGAGCCTCTGCGCCGCTATGATATTTGCCCCATGTCTGATGGCGCCGCTGCCGTTGTGCTGTGCGCCATGGACATTGCCGACCGTTTCCCCAAGCGTCCTGTGCGCATTGCCGGCATCGGTCAGGCTACGGACACCCATTGCGTGGCTAACCGCGCTGTGCCCACTGA